>NZ_JAIQXS010000024.1:0-83516 GCF_020166565.1 Rhizobium sp. 3T7 | reverse complement strand
TTATTATTTGCCGGCTCCGGCGACCTGATCGCCGTCGCGGGTGAGGTAGTAGGCTGCCAGGATCGGCAGGAAAGTAACGAGCACGACGACCATTGCGACCACGTTGGTGACCGGGCGCTGGCGCGGGCGGATGAGTTCTTCGAGCATCCAGATCGGCAGTGTGGATTGCTGACCGCCGGTGAAGGTGGTGACGATGACTTCGTCGAACGACAGCGCAAAGGCGAGCATGCCGCCGGCTAAGAGCGCCGTGCCGATATTCGGCAGGATCACGTGGCGGAAGGTCTGGAAGCCGTCGGCGCCAAGATCCATCGACGCCTCGATCAGCGATCCGGAGGTACGACGGAAGCGGGCGACGGCGTTGTTGTAGACGACGACGACACAGAAGGTCGCGTGGCCGAGCACGATCGTCCAGGCCGAGAAGGGGATGTCGAACAGGCTGAAGGCCGAGCGCAGCGCAATGCCGGTGATAATGCCGGGCAACGCGATCGGCAGGATGACCAGAAGCGAGATCGCTTCACGACCGAAGAACTTCGTCTGGCTGACAGCGGCGGCGCAGAGCGTGCCGAGCACCAGTGCGATGGCGGTGGCGATTACGGCGACCTGTACGGAGAGAGCGAGTGCTGCCCAGACGTCGGGGCGGTTCCACGCGACGGCGAACCACTGCGTCGTCAGGCCCGGCGGCGGCCACTGATAGCTCTTCTCCTCGGTGGTGAAGGCGTAGACGAAGATCAGGAGGATCGGCAGGTGCAGGAAGAGCAGTCCGCCGGCGGCAGCGATCTTCAGAGGGAGCGGAGAGGACTGGTTGCGATCAGAGCGCATCGAAGGCCCCCTGTTTCTTGGCCAGCCAGAGATAGATGGCCATGATGACGATCGGCACGACGGAGAAGGCGGCAGCCAGCGGCACGTTGCCCGCCGTTCCTTGCTGAGCATAGACCGCCTGGCCAATGAAGAGGCGCGATGAACCGATGATCTGCGGAATGATGTAGTCGCCCAACGTCAGCGAGAAGGTGAAGATCGAGCCTGCGACGATACCGGGCAGCGCCAGCGGGAAGAGCACGGTGCGGAAGGTCTGGCTCGGCGTCGCGCCGAGGTCAGACGAGGCCTCGATGAGGTTGCCCGGGACGCGTTCGAGCGCTGCCTGCGTCGGCAGGATCATATAGGGCAGCCAGACATAGACGAAGACGAGAAAGGTGCCGAGATAGCTGACCGACAGCGAATTGCCGCCGATAACGGGCAGGTTTAGGACACCGTCGAGCAGCCAGGAGAGGTGCAGCTTGGCGAAGATCCAGGTCAGGATGCCTTCCTTGGCGAGAATGAGTTTCCACGCGTAGATCTTCACGAGATAGCTCGACCAGAGCGGCAGCATGATACCGAGATAGAACAGCGCCTTCCATTTACCCTGCGCATAGCGGGCGGCGTAGTAGGCGATGGGAAAGGCGATGATGGCAGAAGCCAGCGTCACGATCGCCGCCATGGCGATGGTTCGGATGATGATGTCGAAGTTCGTCGGACTGAACAGCTGCGCGTAGGTCGCGAGCGTGAACTCGTAGTTCACCAGACCGGAGAAATCATCGATCGAGAAGAAACTCTGCAGGAGCAACGCAATCAGCGAGCCGATGTAGATGATGCCGAGCCACAGCAACGGCGGTGTCAGCATCAGGAAGAGCAGCAGCTTTGGACGCCGCCAGAAGGCATCGGAGAGCCTGCCGAAGAAACCCCCGCGACCGGGAAGGATCGAGGTTTCGCGCAATTCGGCCGACTTGGCGAGGGCAAGCGCTGTCATGCTGCGTCATCCATGTAATGCACGTCGACGGGCTGCCAGGCGAGGCGGACGCTTGTGCCGACGTCCGGGACGTTGGCGCCGGCCGGCAGCATGACGTGCAGCCGGCTGCCGCGAATATCGACCGAGAGGCGGGTCGCCGAGCCGTGGAAGCTTGCATGCTCGACGCGCGCCTCGACGCCTTCGCCGGCGAGGTGGATTGCTTCCGGGCGTAGGCTCGCCCAACGCTTCTCGCCGCCGAGCGAGGTCATCAGATCGGGTGCGATCACATTGGAGGATCCGACGAAATCGGCCACGAAGCGGGTCTTCGGGCGGCGATAGATGTCGTGCGGGGTGCCTTCCTGGACGATGCCACCATTGTTGAAGACGGCGACGCGGTCGGCCATCGACAGGGCCTCGCCCTGGTCATGGGTGACGAAGATGAAGGTGATGCCAAGTGCGCGCTGCAGGCTCTTCAGCTCTTCCTGCATCTGCTCGCGCAGCTTCAGGTCGAGCGCGCCGAGCGGTTCGTCGAGGAGGAGGACCTTCGGCTTGTTGACAAGGGCGCGGGCGAGCGCCACGCGCTGCCGCTGGCCGCCGGAAAGCTGTCCGGGCCTGCGCGCGCCATAGCCGGGAAGCTTCACCAGTTCCAGCGCCTGTTCGGCGGCTTTGGTGCGTTCGGCCTTGCCGACGCGCTTGACCATCAACCCGTAAGCGACGTTGTCGAGGATGTTGAGATGCGGGAAGAGCGCGTAGTCCTGGAAGACCGTATTGACGTTGCGGCGATAGGGCGGAATGCCCTCGGCCGTCTCACCGAAAATTTCGATGTGACCGCCCGTCGGCTGCTCGAAACCTGCGATCAGGCGCAGGCAGGTGGTCTTGCCGGATCCGGAAGGGCCAAGCATGGCGAAGAATTCGCCGGGCGCGATTTCGAGATCGACGCCGTCAACGGCGCGGACCTGCCCGAAATAGCGCGAGACCTTTTGGAAACGGACGGCAGGTGTCATGACAAGCTCCGGAATGTGGTGTCTGTTTTGTCTTCTTCGCGGCGGGAAGAAGGTGGCCCAGAAGGCTCCAACGAGGGGACAACTCGGCGTTCCGTCATCGCGCCCCACGCTGACGTCCGCTCCTTTGCTCGGTTGCCCCCTCGTCTGCCCTCGCAGGGCGTCTTCTCCCCGAGCGAGGAGAAGAAGAGGTTGCGGACGGGATTATCGTCCGCCGATCACGCCGATATAGTCCGAGACCCAGCGATGATAGGGCACGCATTCGTGCTGCGTCGTGCACTTCGCGGTCGGCGTCTTCCAGAACCTGATCTTCTCGAAGTTTTCGTAGCCGTTGGTGGCGCAACCGCTGTCGGTCAAAAGCTCGTTGCCCTTGCAGGCAGCGGGAACGGACGGCACGGCGCCGAACCAAGCAGCGGCGTCGCCTTGCACCTTGGCCTGCAGCGAGTGTTCCATCCACATGTAGGCGCAGTTCGGATGTTCGCTGTCGGCGTGCAGCATGGTCGTATCAGCCCAGCCGGTCACGCCTTCTTCCGGGAAGGTGGAGGCGATCTTCTGCTTGTCGGCCTGCATCAGGTTGACCTGGAACGGCCAGGACCCGGCGGCCACGACGCCTTCGTTCTTGAAGTCGTCGATCTGGATCATCGCGTCGTGCCAGTAGCGTGAAACGAGCTTGCGCTGGCCGCGCAGCAGGTCGAGGGCGGCCTTGTACTGGTCTTCGTTCAGCTCATAGGGATCCTTAATGCCAAGGTCCGGCTTGTGAGCCATGAGGTAGAGCGCGGCGTCGGCGACATAGATCGGTCCATCATAGGCCTGAACGCGACCCTTGTTGGACTTGCCGTCCGGAAGGGTCTCCTCCTCGAAAACGACCTTCCAGCTGGTCGGTGCCTTACCCTTGAAAGCATCCGTGTTGTACATCAGCACGTTCGGGCCCCAGAGGTAGGGAACGCCGTAGTGGGCGTCGTTGACCGTGTACCAAGCGCCCTTCTGCAAGCGCGGATCGACGTTCTTGAAGCTCGGGATCAGGTCGGTGTTGATTGGCTGCACGCGCTTGCCAGCGATCAGGCGAAGCGATGCGTCGCCGGAGGCGGTGACGAGATCGAAGCCTCCTTCATTCATCAGCGAGACCATTTCGTCGGAGGTTGCCGCGGTCTTGACGGAGACCTTGCAGCCGGTTTCCTTTTCGAAGGCGGTGACCCAGTCGTAGCTCTTGTCGGTTTCGCCGCGTTCGATATAGCCGGCCCAGGCCACAATGCTGACCGCACCCTCACCCTTGCCCAATGCTTTCAGCGGTTCGGCGGCGGCAACCTGCGTCACGAAGCTTAGGCTCGCTAGGGCAGCGGTGCACGATTTCAGAAGATATTTCATCATCTGTCTCCCGGTTGTGCCACTTTTCGTGGCGTTATGTTCCCGGTTGAAAAAATGCGCCGAATTTTCCGGTTTCGCAAATTCATTTATCAGAAAGGCGATATCGGAATTTCCGATATCGCGCCTGAATGGTTAGCGAGGCCGGCCGGATCGCAGTGCTTCCGCGATGCCCACGAAATCGCGCGCCGCCTGCGGCAGGCTGGATCCCTTGCGCCAGACCATGCCGACCTGGACGACCGGCAGCGAGCCGGACACGTCGCGGCTCTCGATGCGATCGCCTTCCAGCGACCAGGGGCGGTAGACGAGATCGGGCAGAAGCGCCACGCCGGCGCCGGTGGCGACCAGGCTGCGCACTGCTTCGACGGAGCGGGTGCGGAAGGCGACATGCGGGCGCGCGCCCAGCGCCGACAGAAGCTTGCCGGTGTTTTCCTCGATTTCGTCAACCGTCAGCATGATCAGCGGCTCGCGAGCGATATCGGCGACGGAAATGATGTCGGCGGAGACGAGTGGATGGCCCATGGGCAGCCAAAGACGATAGGGCGAGGTCTCCAGGATTTCCGCCTGCAAGGCCATGCGATCGCGCAGGTTGGAGATGACCATGACCGCAACATCCAGCTCGCCGCCGACCAGCAGGTGCTCGAGATAGCCGCCATTGTCCTCGATGGCACTGACTTCGACGCCGGGGCAGGCGCGGCGATAGCGGGCCAAGAGGTCGGAGAGCACGTAGCCGGCGACGAGCGAGGTCACACCGATGTTGAGCGTGCCGGAGAGCTCGTTCTCCTTGCCTGAGAAACTGGTGCGCGCATCCGATACGCTCGCCAGGATTTTCGTCGCATGACGGAGGAACTGATGGCCATTGTGAGTGATCGTGAGGCCACGCGGATGGCGCTCGAAGAGCTCGACGCCGAGGTCGGTTTCCAGCTCCTTGAGGGCTTCCGTAACCGAGGATTGCGAGATCGAAAGGTTCTGCGCGGCGCGCGTTATGGAGCCCTGCTCGGCGACGGCGACGAAATACTGGATCTGGCGAAGCGTGAAGGCCATGCGTCGTTAGAGCATGGCCGCGAGGATATTGGCAAGCATAGGGAAAGCTTGGACCTTTTTTGGTACTAAGCCCATACTGACGCAAACTTGGAGGCCGCGTTTAAGTATTCGGAAACGTCATTTCTCTAGCGTCGAAACCACTCGTATTGCGTTGGAGCTTGTTAATGGCGGAGCAGTTGGCGTGAAGGCCCTACTGCGCATCTTCCGGCCTTCCCGGAAATTGGTGTTTATCATCGCTGGAGTCGCTCTCCTTGGGGGCGTCTCCGGCGGTGCCGCGCTTTATATCGGCAAAGACAAGATCTTCGCCCTTTCCGCAGAAACGATGAACGGTCTTTCCTGCACCGACGTCAATCTCGTTACCATCAAGAAGCAGAACCGTGTCTGGATCCGCAAATATATCAAGACCGAGCCGACCGACGGCATGACGCGGGTCAAGACCGCGCTTCGCGTGGCCAAGGCGGTCTACGACGCGCAGAAGCCGGATCTGGTGCAGGTCGTCGTCCTCGATACCAATGGGCCGACGCTGCGATCCGACATTCGCGGCCGGGCGATAGGCGCCGACGTCGTCTACATTCCACATCCCGATCCCGTCCTCGAAAGCGCGGAGGCCAAGACATACACCGCTCGTTATTACGACGGGTCGGCTGCCGCCAACGGGCTCTTCTTCGGCGAACGCGTCGATTTGCCTGAAGAAGAAATCACCGCCCTGAACGCATCCTTCAAGGAATACTCCGACTGTATCGATCCGATCGCTGTCGCTGCCACGAAGGGTGGCGAGAGCAAGGATGAGAAGACACAAGAGGCGAAGGAAGAAAAGCCGGCCGAGGGCGGCGGGCACGGCTCGGCGCCTGCGGTGGAGAAAGCGGCACCTGATGCCGGTCACTAACGTTACGAAAAAGAAAAAGGCGGCGAGCCCGGCGGGCCGCCGCCTTTTCTATTCCATATGAGCCGGCTCAGTCAGCCTTGCTGCGGCGAGCCGGGAAAAGAATGACGTCGCGGATCGACGGGGCGTCGGTCAGGAGCATGATCAGACGGTCGACGCCGATGCCGAGGCCACCGGCCGGCGGCATGCCCTGGTCGATCGCATCGAGGAATTCGTCGTCCAGCTGCTTTTCCTTTTCGCCGCGAGCATGGGCCTGCTCCAGCTGCTCGACCATGCGGCGGCGCTGTTCTTCCGGATCGTTGAGCTCCGAGAAGGCGTTGCCGAGTTCCCAGGCGTTGCAATAAGTCTCGAAGCGTTCGACGAGGCGCGGCTCGCCCGGCACCTCCTTGGCAAAGGGCGAGATGTCCTTCGGGAAATGCGTGACGTGCGATGGCTGGATAAGCGTTGCCTCGACCTTCTCCTCGAAGATGAAGGCAAGGCATTCGCCCCAGGTCCAATCCTTCTCGACCGCGAAGCCGGCAGCCTTGGCGGCGGCGCGGGCTTCCTCGTCGGTCTTGATGGCGAGGAAGTCGATGCCGGTGACTTCCTTGACGGCGTCGGGCATAGGCACGCGCTTGAACGGACCCTTGAAGGAAAGCTGCTTGTCGCCGTAGGTGAACTCGGTCGAGCCGTGGATCTTCGTCGCCAATTCGGCGAACATGCGCTCCACGAGGTCCATGATGTCCTCATAGTCGGCATACGCCCAGTAGCACTCCATCATCGTGAATTCAGGATTGTGCCGGGTCGAGACGCCTTCGTTGCGGAAGTTGCGGTTGATCTCGAACACTTTGTCGGTGAGGCCGGAAACTAGCGTACGCTTCAGGAACAGTTCCGGCGCGATGCGCAGATACATGTCGAGCTTCAGCGTGTTGTGATGCGTCTTGAACGGCTCGGCGGTGGCGCCGCCATAGACCGAATGCAGCATCGGCGTCTCGACTTCCATGAAGCCGTCGTTTTCCATGAAGCGACGGATGCCGGAGACGATCTTCGAACGCTGCTGGAAGCGCAGTTTCGATTCCTCGTTGGTCATGATGTCGAGATGACGCTTGCGATAACGGATCTCGACGTCGGAAACGCCGTGCCACTTCTCCGGCATCGGCAGCAGCGACTTCGTCAGCATGATGATTTCGCGGGCGTTGATCGACAACTCGCCGCGCTTGGTGCGGCGCACGGTGCCCGTCACGCCGATGATGTCGCCGATATCGATCATCGCAAGCATGTTGCGCGCTTCCTCGGGCGTCACATCCTTGTGGCTGAAGATTTGGATCTTGCCGGAGGCGTCATGGATATCCATGAACATGCCGGAGTTCCGCGAGGAATAGACGCGGCCGGCGACGGTCACGATATCCTGCGTCTCCACGTCGGATTCGAGGCCCTTGTACTTCTCCGCCAGTTCGGCATTGGTCATGGTCCGGTGGAAATGCGCCGGATAGACGTCGCCGATCTGTTCGCGCAGCAGCTTCAGCTTCTGGGCACGGACTTCGGTTGCGTCTGAGGAAAGGGTCGCTGTTTCGGTCTTTTCGGTCATGATGCAAACGTCCGGGTTCAGTTCTTCGGGCCGACGAGGGAAGCGACTGCCTGGGCGGCTAGTTTCAGCCGCTGGCGCACGACGGAGCGACCAAGGATAGCCATAGAGTCGAAGAGCGGCAGCGAGCGCGACGAGCCGGAAACGGCAACGAAGAGCGGTGCTACAACGACCTTTAGCTTCTTGCCCATGCGGTCGGCAATCGCGCGCAGTTCAGCCTCGATCGTTTCGACGTTCCATTCGAGGATCTTTTCGAGATCCGGCTGGACGGTATTGAGGATTTCCAGGATCTCTTCCGGCGGCGACTTGATCTTGGCGAAGGCAGACGGCTCGAGGCCGAGATCGGACTTCAACAGGAAGCCTGCGAGTTCTGGCAGTTCGCCGAGCTTGGAGATGCGCGACTGCGACAGGCGAAGACCGGCCTTCAGGCGGTCGTTCTCCATTGCCCAGTCGAGTACGCGGGCCTGGAATTCCTCTTCGGACAGCTTCTCGCGGATCCAGCGGCCGTTCAGCCAGTCGAGCTTCTGGATGTCGAAGATCGCGCCGGCCTTGGAGAGATTCTCGGGGTCGAACTTCTCGCAGAGCTCGTCCATCGTCAACAGCTCTTCGCCTTCAGCGATCTGCACGAAGAACAGGCCGAGGAAGTTCATCAGCGCTTCCGGGATATAGCCGAGAGCGGAGTAATAGGAGATCGAGGTCGGGTTCTTGCGCTTCGACAGCTTCGACTTGTCGGCGTTGCGCATCAGCGACAGGTGCATGAACACCGGCTGTTCCCAGCCGAAATAGCGGTAAAGCAGGATGTGCTTCGGCACCGATGCCAGCCACTCTTCGCCGCGCGCGACGTGGGTGATCTTCATCAGATGGTCGTCGATGACGTTCGCCATGTGATAGGTCGGCATGCCGTCGCCTTTGATCAGGACCTGCATGTCGACCGAGTCCCACGGAATGCTGACATCGCCGTAGACGCCGTCGGTGAAGTCGCAGGAGCCCTCGGTCGGGATCTTCATGCGGATGACTGAGCCTTCGCCAGCTGCCATCTTGGCGCTGACTTCTTCGGCCGCGTACTTCAGGCAGAGACCGTCATACTTCGGTGCCTTGCCGGCAGCGCGCTGTTCTTCGCGCATCTTTTCCAGGCGCTCGGGCGTGCAGAAACAGCGGAAGGCATGGCCCTTGTCCAGCAATTCCTGGCCGTAGGGGGTGTAGATGTCCTTGCGGTCGGACTGGCGGTAGGGACCATGGGGGCCGCCGATATCCGGGCCTTCCTTCCATTCGAGGCCGCACCATTTCAGCGCGTCCAGCACCTTCGTCTCGAATTCCGGCGTCGAGCGCGTCGCATCGGTGTCTTCGATGCGCAGGATGAACTCGCCGCCGTTCTTCTTGGCGAAAAGATAATTGAAGAGTGCGATATAAGCAGTGCCGACATGCGGCTCGCCGGTCGGCGAGGGAGCAATGCGGACGCGGACGCCGGAAACTGTCATTTTATGTGCCCGTCAAATGATGCCGGGCGGCTTTCCAGAGAAAGCGACGCTCGGCCGGAAGGAATGCAGATAACTGGATCAGGAAACCGGCCGGAAAAGGGCGTTGCCCCCGTTCATCGCCGATTGCCCATTTGGCTGGCCTTAAGGCCATATTCGACCGCGCGCGTCAAGGAAAATGGGCAATCGTGTCAGTGGACGGGCCAGACGTGGAGCAGCGCGGGCACGCTGAAGAGGACGATGATGAAGGACAGCGGCAGGCCGAGACGGGGGTAATCGCTGAAGCGATAGCCGCCGGGACCGAAGACCAGCGTGTTGCACTGGTGGCCGATCGGGGTCAGGAAATCGCAGCCGGCGCCGATGGCGACCGCCATCAGGAAAGCTTCAGGTCTATAGCCGAGCGTTTGGGCAAAGCTCGCCGCAATCGGCGCCATGACCAGGACCGTCGCCGCATTGTTGAGGAACGGTGTCACCGCCATGGCGGTAATCAGGATCAGCGCCAATGCCCCGTAGGGCGGCATCTGGGCCGCAAAGTGGCCAAGCCATCGGGCAATCAGATCGCTGCCACCGGACGTTCGCAATGTGTCAGAGACGGGGATCAAGGCCGCAAGCATAATCAGGATTGGCCCGTCCACCGCTCTGTAAACTTCGGCGAGCGGGATCACCCGGAAGACGACCATCGCCAACGCCGCACAGAAGAAGGCAACCGAAACCGGGACCATTCCGGCCGCCGTTACACCCATCGCGGCCGCGAGGATCAGCAGCGGCATATAAGCCCTGCGCGGCGTGCCGAGCATGATGTCGCGTTGGGCCAAGGGAAGGCACAAGAATTCCTGCAGGAAGGCAGGCAGGTTTCGGCGGCTGCCCTGCAGCACAAGCACATCGCCGGCGCGCAGCGTCACTTCGCTCAGCCGCTCCGTCAGCCGGTGGCCGTGGCGGCTGACGGCAAGCAGGTTGATCCGACGACGGTTCCACAGTGAGAGCTGGCGCGCGGACCAGCCGATCAGCATCGACTCCGACGAGACAACGGCTTCGATGGATATGACGTCTCCCCCGTCTTTCGCATCGGGTATCGGCTTGCCGGCAAGCTTGAGTTTGGCGTTGGAAACGACGCGGTCGAGCGCCTCCGGGCGCCCCTCCAGCAGGATCGTGTCTCCTGCTTTCAGGAGGATGTCAGGGAATGGTGAGAGGCGCGAATGCCCGCGCAGGATTGCCGTTGCGACCACGTCTCCATCGCCGAGCTGCAGGATGCCGTTGAGTTCCTTGCCCTCAAAGCCCGAGCCCTCCACCACCGTCGCTTCGGAGAAGTATGTCTTAAAATCTAGCGCTTCCTCCAGCGACGGGTTCTCGTTCTGCCGCTCGGGAACGAGCCGGTGGAAAGAGATCAGAAAGACAATACCGACCAGAGTGAGCGTCGCGCCGACGGGCGTGAAGTCGAACATGGTGAAGGGCGCGCCGGTAATCTCGCCGCGAAGCCGAGAGACGACGATGTTCGGCGAGGTGCCGATCTGGGTCATCAGCCCGCCGAGAAGGGCGGCAAAGCTCATGGGCATCAGGTAGAGCGATGGCGATCTCCCGGTTTTGCGGGCAAACTGGAAAGCGACTGGGATCATGATCGCAAGCGCGCCGATGTTCTTGATAAAGGCGGAAAGAACCGCGACGACAATGAGAAGCAGGGCGAGCTGCGCATGCAGCTTGTTCAGGTTGGGGAAGAAGCGCTTGATCGTCGTATCGACGATTCCCGAGCGTGCGACGCCGGCGCTGACGATAAGCGCACTGCCGACGATGATGACGATGTCATCGCTGAAACCCGAAAATGCCTTGTCGAAAGGGACGATGCCGACCGCCACCGCCAGGACGAGAGAACAACAGGCGACCACGTCATAGCGGAACCGATCCCAGATGAAGACCGCCATCATCAGGCCGATGACGCCAAAGGCGAGGATCTGATGCGTTGTCATGCTCTTCCGGAAACTGAGACTGGGCGGCAGAAGACTCCTGAAGGATAACTGTGCCGCGCCGGCGGCTATTCAATCCCGCTGTGCCGGCAAAACTCCCTGCGTGCAAGTAGGTGCCGTGACCCGTCGTCCAGGGCGATGGCCGTCAAGGCGCGAATGTCCCATCGAAAAGATCCTCGTCACGAGTTCTGGCACGTCAAGGACGACGGCCAGATTGTTGCTGCGCGCTGTGACGAGGGGACGGTCGTGTTCCAGGAAAACCGCGGGCGAGGCATTCGGCGTCTGGCGTGCGCCCTTCACGCAATTGCGCGTTCCGCTGCTGTTCAATTTGCGCCGCGACCCTTTCGAAAAGGCCCAGCACAATTCCAATACTCATAACGACTGGTTCCTCTACCGTGCCTTTGTCCTTGTGCCGATCAGGGGTTGGCGGCGCAGTTCCTGGCGACAATGAAGGAGTATGCGCCAAGTCAGATGCCTGGCTCGTACAACCTCAGCAAGATCGAGGAGGGGTTGAGAGAGCCTGGCGACAATGGACCGCAACCATCGCCGGCCGATGGCCGGTGATGGTGCGCGGCGTTTGAGCACCGCCCACCGCAAATGCTAACGATTGCTGCCGATTATGCGGATCGTTTCTGCGAGGATCTCGTCGGATAGTGCCTCGTCATCGACCGCGCGTGCCATGACAAGGGCGCCGACGAGGCTCGAGAGATCGGCAATCGCCTTGCCGCGATCAGCGTTGCCGCCGGTTTTTTCCTGCAGCGCCTCGACCTGTCCTATGCGCTCCCTGATGTAGCTGGCGATTACGCCGCGCTTGCCGCTCGGCAGACGCGCAAGTTCGGGGCCGAGCGACGCCACCGCGCAGCCATTCTCGGCTTCGTCTCGATGCGCTTTGGACAGATAAGTCTCGGCGAGGGCCGCGAGCGAGGGGTAATCTTGCTCCGATCTCAGGCTTTCGTCCATGGCGTGGCTCAGGGCCTCCGCGGCGAGGTCGCCCTTCGATTTGAAGTGGCCGTAGAAGCCGCCATGCGTCAGACCGGCGCCCTTCATGACTTCGTCGACGCCAACGGCATGAATTCCCTTCTCGCGAAACAGCTTGCCGGCCGTGTCGATGATCCGCTGGCGGTTTTGATTTGCCTGTTCCTTGGTCGGGCGCATTTTAGGCTCTCATCATTTATGCTTGACAAATTATATGACGTTCGTCATTTAAATGCAACTGAATGACGATCGTCATTTAAAAATAGATGAAGAACACAAGAAAGGTGCGATGACAATGCGTTATGGAATCTTTGGCCGGACAGGCCTGCGCGTCTCCAGCATGGCGCTCGGTACCGGCAACTTCGGAACCGGCTGGGGTTACGGGTCGAGCCGCGAAGACGCCAAGGCGATCTTCGACGGCTATCGCGCCGCTGGCGGTAATTTTCTCGACACGGCCGACCAGTACCAATTCGGTCAATCGGAAATCATGCTCGGCGATTTCATCGAAGGCGATCGCGACGATGTCATTGTGGCCACCAAGTTCTCCCTTGGCGACACCCATGGCGCGGGGCTGCAGCGCACCGGCAATAGCCGCAAGGCCATGGTCCAGTCCGTCGAGGCAAGTCTGAAACGGCTTCGCACCGATCGCATCGATCTTCTCTGGGCACATATGCCCGACGCGGTGACGCCGATCGATGAGATCATGCGCGGCTTCGATGACCTCGTCCGATCGGGCAAGATTCTCTACGCGGGCCTTTCCGACTTTCCTGCCTGGCGAGCGGCAACCGGGGCCACGCTTGCCGAGCTTCGCGGCTGGGCGCCGCTTTCGGCCCTGCAGCTCGAATACAGCCTCGTGGAGCGCACAGCCGAGCGTGAACTGCTTCCGATGGCGGCAGCCTTTGGCCTTGGCGCCGTTGGCTGGTCGCCGCTTGGCGGCGGACTGCTCACCGGCAAGTATCGCAAGGGAGAGACCGGCCGGCAGCAGGGCCTCGGCGTCGTCATTCACCGCGAGAGCGATGCGCGCAAGACGGCGATTGTCGACACTCTGATTGCCATCGCAGAGGAAACCGGAATTTCCGCCGGTCAGATCGCCATCGCATGGGTACTGCACAAGGGCACGCTGCCGATCATCGGCCCCCGCACCCCTGCTCAGCTTTCCGACAACCTCGCAGCGCTCGACGTGAAGCTTACCGACGAACAACGCCGGCGGCTGGATGAGGCGAGCGCCATTCCGCTTGGTTTTCCCCATGATGTCGTCGCCCGCAGCCGCGATACTCTCGCCGGCGCCAAGGCCGATCTCATCGACTGGCCAGCGGTTGCGGTTCGCTGAGCCTGATGAGGCGTCGCGCCGTGCCGTCGGCTCTCGATGGCGCGGCGATCGGGCGCTGTTAGTGTTGAAGCTCAGCCAGCGCCCTGCGGAGAGGCGTGTCGGAAATCTGGATCCAGCCCGCGAACGGAACATCCATGTCGAGCACGACGAAGATCGACAGGGATATCAGCAGCGCAGATATGAAGAACATCAGGACGACGATGACGTTCCTCGGCGCGCGATAGCCAAAGCTGGCAAAAATCAGCGTCAGCCACGCCGTCAACATCGTGATGAGCGGCCGGGGGATGACGCCCTCCGACTGTTCGACGATGATCCAGCGCTGCTCAACGATCCTTTGATACTGCTGGCGGGCGTCGTTCCACAGCACAACATGCCCCGGGTCGGATGGCGCGATCAGCGCAAGACTATCGCCGACCGCGTTGAGAGCAAGCTCGCTCGTGCGGTCGCTTTTGACCAACGGATCCGGTGCCCGAACCGGATTGCTAAGGGCGGTTTCGACGTAGTTTTCCAGACGTTTACGGGTTTCGTTGGCCTCGAGGCCGTAGGTGCGCAATGTCCGGTCAAGCAAGATGATCTGCGTTGCGAAGGCGTGAACGTTCTTGTCGATCTCGGCGAAGGTGTTCTTTGAGGAATTGATCATCAGGCCGAAGACGAGCGAGGTCATGACGACGAAGATGTTGGCGACCAGCCGGACGACGGTGTTCGTCTCGTCCTGGCGGTGATGGACCGGCAGCTTCGAATACGTCAGCATCGTTCCGATCGAGGCTGTCATGAGCAAGGCGAAGACAACGACCGCCACCAGCAATTCCAGCACCATCTTCCGTCGCGCCCTCCCGTGCTCTCGGGGCAAACTAGCTGTTTTAATTGATTTTGCCAGTGGACTGCGTCTGCCCGCTGGACAAACGTATCGGTGGGTATAGCTTCCGCAGCGAAATTCATGCTGGAGATGGCGATGACTGATGTTTTGAATGTACCCGTGAAGCTGGCTGATGGTCGCGAGACGACTCTGAACGATCACCGTGGCAAGGTGATCCTGGTCGTCAATGTCGCCTCCAAATGTGGTCTGACCGTCCAGTATGAAGGGCTTGAGAAGCTCTATGAGGACAAGCGCGAGCGCGGCTTCGTGATTGCCGCCTTTCCGGCAAACAATTTCAAGGGGCAGGAGCCTGGTACGGATGCCGAGATCGTCGAATTCTGCACCCTGACCTACGACGTGAAATTCCCGATCTTCTCGAAGATCTCGGTAAAGGGCGAGGACAAGCATCCGCTTTACCAACTGCTGACAGCCGCTGCCGGTACTGCCATCGGCGACGGTCCGATGCGGGAGCGGCTGCGCACCAACGGTCTGGCGAGCGGCGACAACAGTGAAATCCTCTGGAATTTCGAAAAGTTCCTGGTCGGTCGCGACGGCAAGGTGGCTGCGCGGTTTGCGCCTGATGTCACCGCCGAGGATCAGCGGCTGGTCTCGGCGATCGACAAGGAGCTTGCAAAGACCGCCTGACAAAGGTCTTTGCGCTTAAGCGCGGCTACTATGCCGGAACGACTGCCGCGCCGTTCATAAACAGATCGGCGCACATTTTTGCCCGCGCGGCGATCTCCTCGATCCCGGGGGCCGGCTGCTGGCGCAACATTGCGGCGCGCTGGGGCTCCATGGCCATCATGCCGCGCAGCATCCCGCAGGCGGCATGCGGGTCGGCGAGGGCAATGACGCCGCGATCGACCTGCTTGCGCAGCCATCCCTCCATCAGCGCATTCGTGCGGACGATGGCGTTTTCATAGAACGAGGCCGCGATCTCGGGGAAGCGATCGGACTCGCCGATCACAAGGCGCATCATCGTGATGGTGTCTTCCGAGAGCGTCAGCATGCCGTAGGCCATCAGCATCCGCTCCAGCCCCTGGCGCAGATCAGCCGCCGCAAGCGTGGTCGGGTCGAGCGCCAACAGAAAGCGGCCGATGCGATCGGAAATCAGATCCGAGAAGAGGTCGGCTTTTGTTGGAAAGAGCCGGTAGAGCGTCTTCGTCGAGACGCCAGCTTCCTGCGCGATCGCCGCGATGCTGGCCGTCGCATATCCATTCTGGTGAAACTGCTTGTTCGCAGCCTCGATGATGACGCTCCTGGTGTCCTCGTCGCACCGCGCCTGCGGTCTGCCACGTGGCCTTCTCTCGATCTTGTGATTTGGGAGCATCGCGGTTTTCCAAATTCATGTTGACATCGATTTTATAGAGCATATTTTGGAAAACGTCAATTTTCCTTTTTAAGCATCAGAAGCCGCAGCCCTCCCGACGGCGGCCATGATCCGGAGAAAACAATGACCGCGCAGAAGCTGCATGCTCTGAACAACAACAGCGCCCCAACCACTGAAGCGGTGGTAGAGGCGGCCCCGCAAACGCTTGAGGCTGGCAGGCCGCTGCAAGCGGAGGCGCCACGCGTTGCCGCCACGGTGCCGCAATCCCGCAAGCGACCGGGTCGGTCGCTGCTGCTTGGTGCAGCGGCCCTCGCGATCGTGGCTGCGGGCGCCTATTACGGGCACGATTACTGGACGGTCGGTCGCTTCCATGTGTCGACCGATGACGCTTATGTAAAGGCGGATAACAGCACGATTGCCCCCAAGGTCTCTGGCTATCTGGCCGAGGTGCTTGTCAATGATAACCAGCCGGTGAAGGCGGGCCTGCCGCTTGCGCGCATCGATGATCGCGATTTCCAGACCGCGCTCGACCAGGCAAAAGCCGACGTTTCCGCCGCTGCGGCCACGCTAAATGCCAAGCAGGCGGCCCTCGCTATCCAGCAGTCGACGATCGCTGCCGCCCGCGCCACCGTCCAGGTTGACAAGGCCAACGAGACGTTCGCCGAGCAGAACAACAAGCGCTATTCGAGCCTTGCCACCAACGGCTACGCCCCGGTCCAGACCGCCCAGCAGGCGGCCTCGCAGATCGCCGCGGCACAGGCAACGATCGTGCGCGATAGCGCAGCCCTCGATGCGGCCGTAAAACAGGTCGATCTTCTGAACGCTGAGCTTGCTCAGGCAAAAGCTGCTCTGGCCCGCAGCCAGGCCGTCGAGCGTCAGGCCGAGCTCAATCTCTCCTATGCCACGATCGTGGCACCGGTTGACGGCACCGTCGGCAACCGGACGCTGCGCGTGGGTCAGTACGTTCAAGCAGGTACACAGTTGATGTCGGTCGTCCCGATGAATGCGGCCTATGTGATTGCCAACTATAAGGAAACGCAGCTGACCGACGTGCATGCCGGCCAGCCGGTCGACATCGAAGTCGATATGTTCCCCGGCCGCATCTATCACGGTCATGTCGACAGCATAGCGCCGGCCAGCGGCCAGGAGTTCGCCCTGCTGCCGCCCGACAATGCGACCGGCAACTTCACGAAGGTCGTGCAGCGTATCCCGGTCAAGATCGTGCTCGATGCCAATGGCGCCGCCAGCGGCGACCTTCGTCCCGGCATGTCGGTGCAACCGAGCATCAACACCAAGGCCGCCAACGCGGCTCATGGGGCCTGATGGGCAGAAGATGAGGATCTTGTCATGTCTACCACAATTGCTGTCTCAAAGCCGCGTGCCAGCATGAAGGATTGGATTGCCGTACTTGCCGGCATGATCGGCGCATTCATGGCAATCCTCAACATCCAGATCACCAATGCTTCCCTCCTCGAGATCGAGGGCGGCATCGGCACAGGCGTCGACAATGGTGCCTGGATTTCAACTTCATATCTGATCGGCGAGATCGTCGTCATTCCGCTGACGGCGTATTTCAGCAGCGTCTTTTCCTTCCGTCGCTACATTCTCGTCAATTCGGTTCTCTTCCCGATCTTCTCGATTGCCTGTGCGTTCGCCCATGACCTCGGGACGATGATCCTGTTGCGCGGGTTGCAGGGATTTGCCGGCGGTGTGCTGATCCCGATGGCTTTCACCATGGTCTTGACCAAGCTGCCGAAGGTGCAGCAGCCGCGCGGCCTGGCGCTCTTCGCCCTGTCCGTTACCTTCGCTCCGGCCATCGGCCCCACGATCGGCGGCTTTCTCACCGAAAATTACGGCTGGCAGACCATCTTCTTCATCAACGCTGTCCCGAGCGCAATCATGGTGATCGCGCTTGCCTTGACGCTCGAGAAGCAGCCGATGCAGCTCCACCTGCTGAAGGAGGGCGACTGGGCTGGCATTTTTACCATGGCGATTGGCCTTTCTGCCCTGCAGACCGTGCTTGAGGAGGGCAACAAGGAGGACTGGTTCTCCTCGCCTTTCATCGTCAAACTCAGTATCGTGGCCGTTGTCTTCCTCGCCACTTTCATCTGGATCGAACTGACGGTTGAAAAACCCCTGGTGAAGCTGCGTCTTTTGAAACAGCGCAATTTCGGTATCGGCGTTGCTGTCAATGTGCTCGTCGGCGTCGCCCTCTTCGGCACCGTCTACATCCTCCCGCAGTATCTGGGTCAGGTGCAGAGGTACAACGCCGAGCAGATCGGCAATGTGCTGGCCTGGACCGGATTGCCGCAACTTCTCCTGATCCCGCTGGTCCCACTGCTGATGAAGCGCTTCGACGCCCGCTATATCGGCTTCCTTGGCATTTCGATCTTCGCGATCAGCTGTTTCATGAACATCACGCTGTCGGCAGACAACGCCGGTGATCAGTTCTGGATTCCGAATATCGTGCGCGCCGTGGGCCAGGCCCTTGTCCTGACCCCGATCACCGCCATCACGACTGCCGGCATCGCTGCGTCGGATGCGGCGGCTGCCTCGGGCTTGACGAACATGCTGCGCAACCTCGGCGGCGCCGTTGGCACGGCATCGCTGGGTACGATCCTGACGAAGCGCGAGCAGTTCCATTCGAATATCATCGGTCAGTCTGTGACGCTGGCCCGCGACGAGGTTCGCGACCGCCTCAGCCAAACGACGAATTATTTCCTGGCGCACGGGGTCTCAGACCCAGCGGTCGCGAGCAAGAAAGCCATCGTCCTCCTGGGCCAAATCGTCAAGCGCCAGGCGCTCATTCTTGGCTTCAGCGACACGTTCGCGGTCATTGGAGTGGTGCTTGCCATCGCCGCGTTGGCTCTGTTGCTCACCCGGAAGTCGCAGGCGGGTGGTGGTGCCGGCGCGCACTGAGCCCGCCATTCGTCAAATGGCGAAGACCGGTTGATATCGGCTGCGCTCACAATCTGCAGTGCTGGCGGCGAAACTCGCTTGGCGAACAGTGTTCGCGATCGTGAAACATTCGGGAAAAGTAGAAAGCGTCCTCGATGCCGACGGCATTCGAAATCGCCTCGATCGAGAGATCGGATGTCGCCAGCAACTGCTTGGCCCGATCGATGCGAAGGCGCCGCTGGAAGGCCTTCGGTGCGAGGCCGATGGCCGCCTGGAAACGCCGCCGCAACGTTGCCGGGGACATGCCGAATTCCTGCGCTAGGGACCGCATGTCCGTCGGCTCGAATGCGCGACGCTGCAAGGTCTCGATCACCAATTCGACTTTTACGTCGCCGGCATCGTTCTTGCGCGTGGTTGCCTGGCGGGCACATTGGACGGCGATGCGGTGAAGCGTCGCTGCTGCCGATGCAAGGCTGAGTGGATCGCCTGCGGCAAAGTCCGAGTGAAGCGCGCTGAAGAGATGCTGCATCTCGCGAAGATTGTGCAGGCGCACCAGCGGAGCTGCCGCGGATATCAGGCGCTGACGCATCAGGTCTGCCATCAGCGTTCCCTCGAAGAGAGCCCATTGTTCCTCCCAACTCTCTCCGTTTGTCGGGCCATAGGAATGCATTGTGCCGGCGGGCAGCCAGAAGAGCGATGGCCCGCGGATCTCCTGAATACCCGCCTTCACCGTCTGTAGCGTGCCATGCCCGGCTTCCACGAGGACGACGGCGTGCATCGGCAGGCGGCGGTTGGCGATACGTGTTCCAATGCGTTGCCGGCCGAACCCCATGACGGCGAGCGCCGTGCCGCCGGCAGAGGGTGAGCGATAGAGGGCGATCGGTGTTTCGTCATGAGCGAAAAATCCAGTCATTCTTTCCATCCATGGCAAGTCTGCTTTCCATCCCCCAGATTTTCCAGCGTCTATTTCGCTTTGGGAGTGATCGAAATGTCAAGTCTTGCTCTGGATCGCAAGCCCGGACAGGCGCCGGCGACCGACCTGGACGCCAACGGGAAGGTCCTTTCGACGGCGGCGAACCGGTTGGGTGGGCTCGTGCCGACGGATCCGTCGATCGGCGTGGAGGCGATCCGCAGGCTTTATCACGAAAACGGCTATGTCTGGTTGAAGCGCTTTCTCGATCCCGAAGCGGTCAACGCGTTTCGCGGCTGGGTTTTCTCGCATCTGGCACGCGGCGGGCTCGTCGCACCCGGCTCCGATCCGATGCTCGGGCTATCCGCCGGCACGGGCTTAGACAAAGGCCAGGTAGATCGCATTCTGATGTCGCTCGTCCGCTCGGTCGCCTTTGAGGGTTTTTGCGCGCAGCCGCGGCTTGCGCGGTTCATGGACGAGTTCCTTTCCGCAATCTCCTACCTGCACAAGCGCAAGATCATGCGTTTCACCCTGCCCGGCACGGCGACGGCAACCCCCGCGCATTACGATCTCGTCTATCTGCGGGGCGGCACCAACCGGCTGGTGACCGCCTGGATTCCGATCGGCGATACACCGGTCGACATGGGCGGGCTCGTCTATCTCGAGGGATCGCATGCCGTTGGCGTGCGCATGGAAGAGGAGTTTTCCAGGAAGAGCCTCGACCTGTCTGCAGAGGAAAGGATCAGTGCATTCAACCGCAACATGACCGAGGGCGGCTGGGTTTCGAAGGACCTCCCCGAGATGGCGGAGCGCTTCAATACGCGCTGGCTGGTCGCCGACTACGAGGCCGGCGACGTCGTGTTGCACAGTCCTTATATGATCCACGCCTCGACCACGAACCAAAGCGCCTCGAACCGGATCAGGCTATCAACGGACATCCGCTATCAGAACGTCGATGACGAGATCGATGCGCGGTGGGGCAATCATTGGAGCCTGGGGGACATGCTTTAGGGCGCGGCCCATAGCCGCGCCCTTTGGTGGTTCAGTGGCCGCCTTGCTTTTTCCGCTGGCGGGCATTGCGTGCGAACATGTTGAGCACCTCCACCAACGCCGAGAAGGCCATCGCAGCGTAGACGTAGCCCTTCGGCACGTGGAAGCCCATGCCCTCGGCGATCAGGGTCGTGCCGATCATCATCAGGAAGGCAAGGGCCAGCATGACGATGGTTGGGTTCTTCTCGATGAAATTCGCAAGCGGCGTGGCGGCGACCAGCATCACGGTTACTGCCGCAATCACGGCGACGACCATGATCGGCAAATGCGGTGTCATGCCGACGGCGGTGATGATGCTGTCGACCGAGAAGACGAGGTCCAGCAGCAGGATCTGACCAATCGCGGCTGTAAAGCCGGCCGTTGCTGCCGTGGCAATGAAATCCTCGTTGTGATCGACCGGATCGACGTTGTGGTGAATTTCCTTCGTCGCCTTCCACAGGAGGAAGAGACCGCCGGCGATGAGGATGATGTCCTTCCAGGAGAAGCCGTGACCGAACAGTTCGAAGATCGGTGTCGTCAGCTTCACGATCCAGGCAATGGTGCCGAGGAGGGCAAGTCGCATCACAAGCGCGAGGCCAATGCCCACCTTGCGTGCTTTGTCGCGATGCTCGGGCGGCAGCTTGTTGGTGAGAATGGAAATGAAGATGAGGTTGTCGATCCCGAGGACCACTTCCATCACCACGAGGGTGACGAGGGCCACCCAGGCGGCCGGGTCCTGAACGAGCATCATGATGTCTTGCATTGGCGTATGTCCCCTTGCGCCACATAGATTTGACGCTCGCAATGTACGGACGCAGCCTGCCTTGGCAAGCGCGCAAGGGGATATACGAAAGCCAGACGACTTTTATTCCTTGATGGGAATCCAGATTTCCGTCAGGCCCATGCCGGCATAGGGGTCGAAGCGCTCGTCGTAGCGCTCGAACATGTCGGGCATGTCGCCGAATTGAATGCCGGAGTTCGGCATCCAGCTCCCGATAATCTGATGCATCGTTGCGGGAATGCCAGAGACATGGCCGCGATGAGCAAAGACCGCGTAGGGCTGGCCGGGTATCTTTAGCGTGGTAAAGCCGTCCGGCAGGTCGCTGCCGTCATCGATTGCCACTGCCGCCATGTAGCGGAACTTCTCTGCCTCGCCCTCGATATGCGTGCAGACGCCATAGGCGACATTGCCGATCTGGCCGGGAATGTTGCCGAAATGAACATTGAATTTTTGCCATAGTGAGGGGATCGCGGCGTTGCCACCGTAGGGATATGTCTCCTGCAAACCGGCCAAGAGCATCGGCGGCAGGGTCTCGAAGCGCGGCGGTTCGAGTTCGGGAAGGCGGGCGGGGTCCATGCGGATCGGCTCCAGAAGTGCGAGGTTGCGCGTATGCCCCTGCTTGCGGACGGCCTCAGGTGTTAGACCGAACTGATCGCGAAAGGCACGGGTGAATGCCTCGTGCGAGCCGTAACCCGCGTCGAGAGCAACCTCGAGAATGTTGGCCGGTTGATCGAGCAGCGTCCGTGCCGCACCGCTGAGGCGGCGGGCGCGGATATAGCTGCTGATCGAATGCCCGGTGACAAGCCCGAAGACGCGCGAAAGGTGGTAGCGCGAAAGCCCGGCAACGTCCGAAATCTCTTGCAGAGTGATGTCGTTGCCGAAATGACTTTCGATAAACCAGATCGCTCGTCCGACGGCGCTCATTCCTTCTCCCTTGGCTGCACGCCTTTCATAGCGAAGGGCAGCAGGTCGCGTTTGATCGCGGTTGCGGAATTCTGGCGCGGACGGAGGAAGAAATCAAAGGGGGCGGGGTTCAGGACTGCTTCTTGGCGCCGTAGGCTGCCGTGAAGACGCGGATGGCGCCATTGACCACGCGATCCATCTCCTCGCGCGGAGGAGGGGCGTCCATATCGCCGAACAGGCGCAGCTTGAAGAAACTTCCACCGCAGAGTTCCAGGAACTGCCGGGCGGCAAGCTCGATGTCGTCGATCTCGAAACGGCCAGCCTCGACCTGGCTCGTCAGGAAATCCTTCAACACCGTCCTGATGTTCTCCGGGCCGCTGAAAAAGCGCTGACAGAGGTGCGGCATGCGGTCGCGTACGCCGATGACCGTGCGCATTGCATTGATGACCTTATCCTCGGTCAGGTGGCTGACAAAGGTCATGCCGAAGTCGTGCAACGCGACGTCGGGATCATTGGATTCCTTGAGAGTGTTGCGCACGCTGGCGACGAAAGCCGCTCGCTCGCTCTCCATCATCGCGGTGAAGAGCTCTTCCTTGTTGGCGAAGTAGACGTAGAGCGTTCCCTTTGAAACTCCGGCCTCGCGCGTTACATCGTTCATGCTCGCGGCATCGAAGCCAAGTTTCATGAAAACGCGGCGGGCGCCGTCGAGAATTTGCTTGCGCTTGGCAGGGTCTTCGCCCGCGGCCCATCGGCCGCCTGTCGAGGGAGACTCGTCTGCGCGCGTATCGGAAAGCTCTGTCATCGCTCCTTAACCATATTCGCATCCGCGAACGTTTCGTTAACAAAATCGAACCGGGCGGTTCGATACATCTTGATATGAATGCAAAAAGGTTCTATGTCAACTGAACCGAACCGTTCAGTTCGATCAAATTCACTCCATTACCGGTAGCCCCCATGTCGTCCAGCCCAAAAGCCACTGTTGCCCGCATCGTCAGCGAACCCGCTGAAGCCGAAGGCCGGGCTCAGGAAGCAGTTGTTCCCACCGCGGAAGCACCGCGTGCGCCGCAAGCTCCCGCCGATACCCAGGCGGCTCCGGCCGAGCAGAAGAAAAAGCGCGGCTTCGCATTGCCGATCATAGGCCTCGCGCTTCTGGCGGGCGCTGCCTGGTACGGCTACGATTGGTGGACGACGGGCCGTTTCCTCGTCTCGACGGACGATGCATACATCGAAGGCGACATCGCGACCATTTCGCCGAAGGTTACGGGCTATGTCGCCAAGGTGAATGTCGTTGCCAACCAGAAGGTCAAGGCGGGCGATGTTCTGGCGTCGCTTGACGATGGCGACTACAAGCTCGCCCTCGACCAGGCGGTCGCTTCCCTCGATACCGAAAAGCTCTCGCTGCAGCGCATCGATGCGCAGATCGCCGGTGGAGAGGCAAGCCTCGATCAGGCCAAAGCCCAGAAGACGGCTTTGGAAGCCACTGTTCGCGGTGCGCAGATCACTCAGACCCGTGCCGCCGAACTGCAATCCAAGTCGGTCGGCACCACCGCTAACCTCGATGCCGCCAACATCGCGCTCGACCAGGCCAAGGCGAACCTCATCGGCGGCGATGCAGCGATCGCATCCGCGCAGGCAAATATCACCCTGCTGCAGGCGCAGCGCCGCGAAGCGGAAGGCACGATCCGCCAGCTCGAGCTTTCACGCGACAAAGCTGCCCGCGACCTCTCCTTCACGGTGCTGAAGGCGCCATATGACGGCGTCGTCGGCAACCGTTCGGTCCAGGAAGGCGATCTTGTGTCGCCCGGCCAGCGCCTGATGGCGCTCGTCCCTGTCCGCGAACTCTTTATCGACGCGAACTTCAAGGAAACGCAGATCCAGCATCTGGTTCCGGGCTCGAAGGTCAAGGTCCACGTGGATGCCTATGACGATCACCCGATCGTCGGCACGGTCGAATCGATCTCGCCGGCATCCGGCTCCGTCTTCTCGCTACTGCCCCCGGAAAACGCGACGGGCAACTTCACGAAGATCATTCAGCGCGTGCCGGTTCGCATCTCGCTGCCGCAGGACGCTCTCGATAGCGGCCGTCTGCGCGCCGGCCTCAGCGTTGTCGTCGATGTCGATACGCGCACAGCGCCGGATGCGGCCAAGTAGATCCCGACGAGGTGGGCCCATGGCCGCGAGTGCAACAGTTGGAACAATCCCGGCCGCTCCGGCGGCCGCGGAGCAGATGGACCCGCGCAAGCTCATCGCCTTCTTCGCGATGGTGGTCGGCATGTTCATGTCGATCCTCGACATTCAGATCGTATCGGCGTCTCTGGCCGAGATTCAGGCGGGCCTCAGCGCCGGCTCGGACGAGATAGGTTGGGTGCAGACCTCATATCTGATCGCCGAAGTCATTATGATTCCGCTCTCCGGCACGCTCGCGCGCATCATCTCGACACGATACCTCTTCGCGATTTCGGCGGCCGGCTTCACGCTTTCGAGTGCGCTCTGCGCGACGGCGACGAATATTGACCAGATGATCGTCTATCGCGCCATCCAGGGCTTCATCGGCGGCGGCATGATTCCGTCGGTCTTTGCAGCCGCATTCACGATCTTCCCGCCTTCCAAACGGAGCATCGTGTCGCCGATCATCGGCCTGATCGCCACGCTTGCCCCGACGATCGGCCCGACTGTCGGCGGCTATCTCAGCCACGCCTTCTCCTGGCACTGGCTCTTCCTGGTCAACATCGTTCCCGGCATCATCGTGACGATCGTTACCTGGAATTTCATCGATTTCGACAAGCCGGAATTCGCGCTGATCAAGAAGTTCGATTGGTGGGGCCTGCTGTCGATGGGGGTCTTCCTCGGCGCCCTTGAATACGTGCTGGAGGAAGGCAACTCCAACGACTGGTTCAACGATAATTACATCTTTATGGGCGCGATCGCCTCTGCAATTGCAGCCGTCGTCTTCTTCTATCGGGCCTTCACCGTGGAATTCCCGGTGGTCGACCTTAGGGCCTTCTCGAACCGGAACTTCGCCTTCGGCTCCGTGTTCTCGTTCGTCATGGGCATCGGTCTCTACGGCTTGACCTATATCTATCCCGTCTATCTCGGGCGCATCCGCGGCTACGACTCGCTGATGATCGGCGAGACCATGTTCGTGTCCGGCCTTGCAATGTTCTTCACGGCGCCAATCGCCGGAAAGCTGTCGACGAAGATGGACCTGCGGCTAATGATGGTGATCGGCCTCGCGAGCTTCGCAGCCGGCACCTACATCATGACGCATCTGACCCAGGACTGGGACTTCTACGAGCTCTTCATTCCGCAGCTCTTTCGTGGTTTCGGGCTGATGATGTGCATGGTGCCGATCAACAACATCGCGCTTGGCACGATGCCGCCAGCCCGTATGCGCGGTGCATCCGGGCTCTTCAACCTGACGCGCAACCTCGGTGGCGCCGTCGGTCTGGCGGTCATCAACACGGTGCTGACGAACCGGCAGGACGTTCACTACGAGCGGCTGCGCGAGAATTTCGATTGGAGCAGCCCGGCGGCGCTCGACCAGCTGAAAAACATGACGGCGAAATTCGATACCTATGGCATGGATGGCGCTGTGGTTGCGATCAAGCAGATGGTCGGGCTCGTGACCAAGCAGGCGATGGTACTGTCGTTCAGCGACATCTTCTTGTTGTTGACTGTGCTATTCCTGGCAATGATCCTCGGCGTTGCGATGCTCGACAAACCTGCGCCCCAAGGCGGCGGCGGTGGTGGCCACTAGTTCCCTTTTTAGATCAACGTCAAGGCCGGCCCGGCATACCAGGCCGGCCTTTGTTTTTGTACAAAGATTTGACGTGAACGGAAACGTTTGCAAATTTTGATTTACGTACATCATATTTGGAGCTAAAGGTCTCGTCAGGAGGAAAGATGAGACCAACAGTCCACGATATCGCTGCTGCGGCGGGTGTCAGCCTGGCGACCGTCGACCGGGTTTTGAACCAACGTCCGGGCGTGCGCCACGTGACGCGCGAGAAGGTCGAGAACGCCATTCGCGAGATCGGTTACATCAGGGATGTCGCTGCTGCCAACCTCGCCAAAGGCCGCACTTATCCGCTCGTCTTCATCCTGCCGGCCAGCGACAATTCCTTCATGCACGGGCTGAACCACGAGGTACGTGCGGCCGCCGCGCGTTCGTCCGTGGAGCGAACGGATATTCGCACCCTCGAGGTGCCGGCGTTCGATCCCGCTGCACTCGTGAAGGTTTTGGGTGAGCTGCAAGAACAGCGACCTTCGGGGATCGCGCTTGTCGCCACCGATGCGCCTGAGGTCCGTGATGCCGTCGACCGACTGGTGAGGGACGGCATTCCCGTCGTGACGCTGGTCTCGGATCTCACTGGTTCGCAGCGCCATCACTATGCCGGCGTCGACAATATCGCCGCGGGCCGCACGGCCGCACGGCTTCTCGGGCGGTTCCTCGGTGGCGCCAAGGGTGAGATCGCTGTGCTTGCCGGCTCGATGCTGGTGCGCGACCATCGCGAACGCCTCGAGGGTTTCGTCGCCGTCACGGCCGAGGAATTTCCTTCGCTCTCCATACTGCCCGTCATCGAAGGCCGCGACGATCCGGAGATGGCCCATATGCTGGTGGCAGATGCGTTGTCGAAGAAAAGCGGCATCATCGGCATCTACAGCCTCGGCGCCGGCAACCGCGGGCTGATTAGGGCGCTGAAGGAGAAGGTGGTCGATCGGTCGCTGACGGTTGTCGCCCATGAGCTAACGGCGCATACCCGCGCCGCACTCCTCGACGGAACGATCGACGCAATTTTGAACCAGGATGCGGGCCATGAGGTGCGCAGCGCCATTCGCGTCCTCAAGGCGAAGGCGGACGGGCTCCCCGTCATCGCGGCGCAGGAGCGCATTCGTCTCGACATATTTCTAAAAGACAATCTGCCGTAACGGCAAAGGGAGAAACACATGTATCTGGGTCTCGATCTCGGAACCTCCGGCGTCAAAGCCATGCTGATCGACGGCGATCAGAAGATCATCGGCTCGGCCAATGGTTCGCTCGACGTCTCGCGCCCGCATTCCGGCTGGTCGGAGCAGGAGCCATCGCACTGGATCCGCGCGACGGATGAGGCCGTTGCCGGGCTGAAGGCAAAGCATCCGCAGGAGCTCGCTGCCGTGAAGGGCATCGGCCTCTCCGGTCAGATGCACGGGGCGACGCTGCTCGACGCCGACGACAAGGTGCTGCGTCCCTGCATTCTCTGGAACGATACGCGTTCCTATGTCGAAGCGGCTGCTCTGGATTCCGATCCGCGTTTTCGCAAGCTGACCGGCAATATTGTTTTCCCCGGCTTCACCGCGCCGAAGCTTGCCTGGGTTGCCAAGCATGAGCCGGAGATCTTTGCGAAGGTCGCCAAGGTGCTGCTGCCGAAGGACTACCTGCGTCTTTGGTTGACTGGCGAGCACATCTCCGAGATGTCGGATTCGGCCGGCACCTCCTGGCTCGATACCGGCAAACGCAAATGGTCATCGGAGCTTCTTGCGGCCACCGGCCTTGATGAAAAGCAGATGCCTCATCTGATCGAGGGCACGGAGCAGGGCGGTAAGCTTCGCGGCGAGCTGGCTGGCAAGTGGGGTATTTCGGGAGGCGTCGTCGTTGCGGGCGGCGCTGGCGACAACGCAGCTTCGGCCTGCGGCATGGGCACGGTCAGCGATGGTGCGGCCTTCGTGTCGCTCGGCACATCAGGCGTTCTGTTTGCGGCCAATGCCGCCTATCTGCCGAAGCCGGAAAGCGCCGTGCATGCGTTCTGCCACGCGCTGCCTGGCACTTGGCATCAAATGGGGGTCATTCTCTCTGCGACGGACGCGCTGAACTGGCACTCGAGCGTCACCGGCAAGTCGGCGGCGGATCTGACCACCGAACTCGGCGAAACGTTGAAGGCGCCGTCCGGCGCCACCTTCCTTCCCTACCTTTCGGGCGAGCGCACGCCGCATAACGATGCCGTCATTCGCGGCGCGTTCATTGGTCTTGAGCATGAGAGCAGCCGCGTGGTGCTGACCCAGGCCGTTCTTGAGGGCGTTTCCTTCGCCATCCGCGACAATCTGGAAGCGCTGCGCTCGGCGGGCACGGATATTTCCCGCGTTACCGCCATCGGCGGCGGCTCGCGCTCGCGCTACTGGCTCGCCTCGATCGCCACGGCGCTGGGCGTGCCGGTCGACCTGCCTGCCGATGGCGATTTTGGCGCGGCGTTCGGGGCGGCGCGTCTCGGCCTGATCGCGGCGACCGGCGCTAATCCGGTTGCCGTCTGCACACCACCGAAGACGGCGGGCACGATCGAGCCCGTCGCGGCGTTCTCCGGCGCCTATGAAGATGCCTACAAGCGCTATCGCGCTCTCTACCCGGCGATCAAATCGCTGCAGCATTGAACCCGATAACAACAATTCGAACCTGAGGAGACACGAGATGAGCACCGGATTTTTCGGCGACATCCAGAAGATCAAGTATGAGGGCCCGGACAGTACCAATCCGCTCGCCTTCCGCCACTACAACAAGGACGAAGTCGTTCTCGGCAAGCGCCTGGAAGACCACCTGCGCTTCGCCGTCGCCTATTGGCACACCTTCGCCTGGCAGGGCGGTGACCCCTTCGGCGGCCAGACCTTCCTGCGCCCCTGGTTCGAGGACACGATGAAGGCCGCCAAGCTGAAGGCCGACGTTGCGTTCGAACTCTTCCAGCTGCTCGGCGCGCCGTTTTACTGCTTCCATGACGCGGACGTGCGTCCGGAGGGCAAGAACTTCGCAGAAAACACCAAAAACCTGAACGAGATCGTCGACTACTTCGCCGAGAAGCAGGCCGCCACCGGCGTCAAGCTGCTCTGGGGCACGGCGAACCTCTTCTCGAACCGTCGCTTCATGTCGGGTGCCGCGACCAATCCCGATCCGGAGGTTTTCGCTTACTCCGCCGCGACGGTGAAGACCTGCATGGACGCCACGGCCAAGCTCGGCGGCGCCAATTACGTTCTCTGGGGCGGCCGCGAAGGCTATGAGACCCTGCTCAACACCGACCTCAAAAAGGAACTCGACCATCTCGGCCGCTTCCTCAACCTCGTCGTCGAGTACAAGCACAAGATCGGCTACAAGGGCACGATCCTGATCGAGCCCAAGCCGCAGGAGCCGACCAAGCACCAGTACGACTACGACGTTGCGACGGTCTACGGCTTCCTCAAGAAGCACGGGCTCGAAAACGAAGTGAAGGTCAACATCGAGCAGGGCCATGCGATCCTCGCCGGCCACTCCTTCGAGCATGAGCTGGCGCTCGCCAACGCGCTCGGTATTTTCGGTTCGATCGACATGAACCGCAACGACTACCAGTCGGGCTGGGATACCGACCAGTTCCCGAACAACGTTCCGGAGATGGCGCTCGCCTACTACTACGTCCTGCAGGGCGGCGGCTTCACCACCGGCGGCACCAACTTCGACGCCAAGCTGCGCCGCCAGTCGCTCGATCCGGAAGATCTGCTGATCGGCCATATCGGCGGCATGGATGCCTGCGCCCGCGGTCTCAAGGCTGCGGCCAAGATGATCGAGGACAAGGCACTCTCCCGCCCGCTCGACGCCCGCTATGCCGGTTGGGATTCGGCCGAAGGCCAGAAGCTTGCCCGCGGCGAATACTCGCTCGAGCAGATCGCCGAGTGGGTCGAAGCCAAGGACATCAACCCGCAGCCGAAGTCCGGCAAACAGGAACTGCTCGAAAACATCGTCAACCGTTACGTCTGATCGGCGGTTGATTGTGGGGGAGAAGGCCGGGGAGCGAAAGCTTCCTGGCCTCTTTTCGTTGATCGCGGCGGTGCGCGGCCATGGCCTTGAAGCTTGCGGCGAGATACGCTGCTGGCGCTTGGGCGCATTGCGGGCGGCCGAAGGGATACGACAGAAAGGACATGGCAGCGATGGCCTATCTCAGACAAGGTATGCTTGCCGCGGCCACGATGCTTGCTGTAGCGACATCTGCGAACTTGGCTTGCGCCCAGCCCTGCGCACAGGACACCTTCGAAGGGGAGGCGTATATCGTCTGCACCATCGAGAAAGGAAAAGGCGATCTCCGCTTGTTCTGGAAGAGCGCGGATGGAGAGCCGTACCGTTATTTCTCGAGCGTTGCCGAGGCCGTTCGCGGCAAGGGGCGGACTTTGGCGTTTGCGGTCAATGCCGGCATGTATCTGCCCGACTTTTCGCCGATCGGTCTTTATGTCGAGGATGGCCGAGAATTGCGGCCTGCCAACAGGGCGCGTAGCGATGGATCCGCCGCCGGTCCGGTGCCGAATTTCTATAAAAGGCCGAGTGGCGTGTTCTTTCTCGATGGCGCCGGCGCCGGAGTACTTCCTACGCAGGAATTCCTGAAGCGCCGTCCCGCGGTCCGTTTCGCTACCCAGTCCGGTCCGATGCTTGTCATCGACAATAAACTAAACCCGATCTTTATCGTCGGATCGACGGACCGGACTCGTCGCGGCGGAGTCGGCGTCTGCGGCGATGGCGCGGTGCGCTTCGCGGTCAGCGAAGACGAGGTGAATTTCCATGATTTCGCGCGGTTGTTTCGCGACCATTTGGCGTGCCGCGATGCGCTGTTTCTCGATGGTGGTCGAGGTGTCGGCTTCTACAGTCCGGAGATGGGGCGCAATGACAAATCCTGGCATGGCGGGTTCGGCCCTATGTTCGGGCTTGTCGAGTAGCACGACGACGGCGATGCAGTTGCCGGACGGCGCGTCCCGTATCTTCGCTCGATCGACATGAACCGCAAATGCTACCAGTCCGGTGAGGATAGCGACCAGTTCCCCACCTCGGCACAGCGAGGTGACACCAACCATCATTGTGGCTTGCGCGGCAAGCGGCGGTGAGCGTAGATCACCCTGCTGCAAACGGGAGGGCCGATACATGGGCGACAGTGAACGTGATTGGACCGCCCTCGTGCAGGCCGTCGCAGACAGCCCCAAGCGCGACAACAGCGCCTATCACACGGCAATGGCCGAGGCGCGACAGGCGTTTGAAGCCGCCGAAGCGGCTCTGGGAGGGCCGGTCCAGGTCAAGACGAAAACGAAGATGAAGCGAAGTGGCGAATACGTCGTGAAATGGGTGTTCAAGCGGGTGAAATGACTTGCCGACATTCGATCGGATGACCGAGGAAGGCTTGCTTAGGGATGGTCCGCGGACGTATCCTTAGCTTTCGCGAGCCTGCCCCAGCATGCGGCCGAGGTGAAGGGCCCGGCGAGAGGGAGGATATCATGAAAATCGCATCGATATTCGCACTCGGTTGGATTGGATTTTGTGGGACCGCTGCCTTTGCCTTGGCAGAGGATGCGCACACAATATTCGCTCCCGGTGACGTCAAATGGATCGAGGCCCCCAAAACGCTTCCTGCCGGAGCGCAAGCGGCGGTCTTGTTCGGCAATCCCACCAAGAAAGGCTTGTTTGCCCTTCGGCTCAAAGTGCCGTCGGGGTATGCGATCCCACCGCACACGCATCCAGGCTACGAAGTGGTCACGGTCATATCCGGGGCTGCCAAATTGGGCATGGGCAAAACTGCCGATCGGAGCGCCACGAAGGCACTGCCTGCGGGCAGTTTCTTTGCCTTGCCGCCGGGCACGGCGCATTTCGTTTACTTCGACGACGAGACTGTCGTCCAAATCAACACCAACGGCCCATGGAGCATTAGGTACGTCAACCCGGCGGACGATCCTCAAAAGTCGCAATAGCCAATAGCCAGTTGCGGCACGAAGGCCACTGTTTCCGCCGCCAAGTGCGGCGGGACGTGCGTGCCAGCATCCGGAGGCTTAGCTGCTGGCGTCAGCGTTTGGTCCACCGACGCGAAGGCGCTCCAACGGAATTGCGCACCACAAGGTCCGGCCGCAGCAGGATTTCGGTCTCCGCCGGCTGGCCGTCGGAGAGAAACTCCAAAAGGAGCGCCATGGCTTGTTTGCCGATCAATGTCCGCGGCTGGCGGATGGTGGTCAGCGGCGGCGACATGAAGACGGCCTGTGGCACATCGTCAAAGCCGGTCACCGAGAAGTCGTTCGGGATATCGTAGCCGCGAGCGCCAAGGCCGATCATCACGCCGATCGCCGTCTGGTCGTTCACACACATGAAGGCAGTCGGCAGCGTGTCGCGCATGAACAGCTGTTCGACGGCATGGCGGCCGCTTTCCAGTGTCCCGTCGCCTTCCAGCACGATGCGCATATCGGGTGCAACGCCCGCCGCATCGAGTCCTGCATCATAGCCCTGACGCCGCCGGCTATAGGCAAGGCGCGTGCGCGAATCGCCGATGAAGGCGATCTTGCGGTGGCCCTCGGCCAGCAGCAGGTCGACCGCCTTTCTGGCGCCCTCCACGTCGTCGACGCCGACATAGGGGATGCCGCCGTTGAAAACGGGCTCGAAGACGCCGACGCTCGGCGGCAGGCGGGCGGTCATCGTTTGGTGGCCGAAGGGCAGGATGCCGGTAAACAGGATCAGCCCGGCGGCCTGGTTCGAATTCAGGAACTTCAGATATTCAAGGCCGCGTTGCGCGTCATTCTGCGTATGGCCGATCAGAATGCCGTAGCCATGAGCGCGGGCTTCATTCTCCAGGCCGACGAGAATGTTGGAGAAATTCGGGTCGCCGATATCTGGGGCGACCACGAGTATCATGTTCGACCGGCCGAGCCGCAGGCTGCGTGCCATGAAGTTGGTGGTGTAACCGGTGATGGCGATCGCCTGGTTGACTTTCAGGCGCGTGGAGTTGGCGACCTTCTCCGGCGTGTGGATCGCCCGCGATACCGTCGCGATCGAAACCTCGGCGATCCGGGCGACGTCTTCTATGGTTGCGGGCGTGGAATTCGACACTGCGTCCTGCCTTGGGATGCCTTCGCCGCGACACTACACAGACTTGCCGAGAGGTCAAACGCCGGGACCGGCAGATCTGTGTGTAACAACGATGTAAACCTTTACATGCCTCGTGTAAAGGTTTACATATGGCTTCAAGCGGATGGGAGCCGCAGGGAGGAAGCCAGTCAATGAGTGTGGATTCTGTCGACGCTGCGCCTGTGGTGTTGTCCGCGCGGCGCATCTGCAAGTCGTTCAGCGGCGTGCAAGTCCTCTTCAGTGTCAACTTCGACCTGCGTGCCGGTGAGATCCATGCTCTCATGGGCGAAAACGGCGCCGGCAAATCGACGCTGGTCAAGGTCATGTCTGGGTTCGAGCAGCCGAGTTCGGGCGAGATCTTGCTCGACGGCAAGCCGGTCGTACTGCCAGCCAACGGCGCGGCTGAAGCGCTTGGCATCGTCCTCATCCATCAGGAATTCAATCTCGCCGAGCATCTCACTGTCACCGAGAGCCTCTACCTCGGTCGTGAAGTCACGCGTTTCGGCGTGCTCGATCGCAAGTATATGCGTGCCGAGACCCGCAAGGCGCTCGATCTCCTCGGTTCGCATGTCGATGAGAATGCCGTCGTCGGCACGCTGTCGATCGCGGACAAGCAAATGGTGGAAATCGCCAAGGCAATCAGCCGTGATGCCCGCGTCGTCATCATGGACGAGCCGACAGCCGTGCTCTCGCGGGAAGAGACGAATTTCCTGTTTCGGCAGGTGCGTAAGCTGCGCGACAAGGGGACGAGCTTCATCTTCGTGTCGCACAAGCTCGATGAAGTGATGGAGCTCACCGACCGGGTGACCGTGCTGCGCGACGGGCAATGGGTCAAGACGGCCCCCACGTCGATGCTCGATGGCGAATCCATTGCCCAGTTGATGGTCGGACGCGAGCTTTCAAGCCTCTATCCGACCAAGGTGGAGCCCAATGTCGACGAGGAAGTCGTCCTCCGGGTCGAGGGCGTTTCGACGGGCTACGTGCAGAATGCCAGCTTCGAAGTGCGGAAGGGTGAGATCATCGGATTTTCCGGGATGATCGGCTCGGGCCGCACGGAGCTGATGGAGGCGATCGCCGGGCTTCGCGCGCGCGCATCCGGCGAGGTCGTCATTCGCGGCGAACCCGTGCTTTCGGGCGATGTGCATGCCGTCAACCGCGCCGGGCTTGCCTACATGACGAAGGATCGCAAGTCGAAGGGCCTGCTCCTTCGCTCGGGCATGATGACCAATCTGACGCTTCAGTCGCTCGGCCAGCATTCGCGGCACGGCTATCTCAGCCCGAGCAGCGAGGCGGCGGCGCTCGCCAAGGCGCGGCGGCGCTTCGATATTCGTGTCCGCGACACCAATATCGTTGCCGGCCGCATGTCGGGTGGTAATCAGCAGAAGCTGCTGCTTGCCAAGGTCATGGAGACCGAGCCCAAAATCATCATCATCGACGAGCCGACACGCGGCATCGATGTCGGCACCAAGCAGCAGATCTATCATTTCATCTCGGCGCTGGCGCGCGACGGTCGATCCATCATTGTCGTCTCCTCAGAGATGCCTGAGGTGATCGGTCTCTGTACACGGGTCGCCGTGATGCGTGAGGGGCGGATCGTCGGCGTGCTCGAGGGCGACGAGATCTCCGAGCAGGAGATCATGCGCTACGCAGCCGGATTGAAGAAGAAAGCCGCCTGACGCTGGCGGGAGGCGGCTGCGCTCAGCGCCGCACAGGTATGATGCCCATCAAAGGGGCGGGAGGTTGGTTTGGAGATGAGTGTGCACGAGGAGACCAGGGAAATCAGGCGTCGCCCCTGGCGGGATATCGATCTCAGGGCGGTTGCGCCCTTTGCAGCGCTGATACTGCTGTTGATCGTCGGCGCGCTGGTCAATCCGAACTTCATTGGCATCACCAACCTTTTGAACGTCGCGACGCGCTGCGCCTTCATCGCCATCATTGCCGTCGGCGCCACCTTCGTGATCTCCGCGGGCGATCTTGATCTTTCTGTCGGCTCGATGGTGGCCTTCGTCGCCAGCCTGATGATCCTGTTGATGAATTCCGGCGTGATTGCCGATCCGACGTTGATGCTGGCCGCTGCGGTCTTGTTCACGCTGGTTGCTGGCGCGCTCTGCGGGCTTGCAAATGGTCTGATCACCACGGTCGGCAGGATCGAGCCGTTCATCGCCACGCTCGGCACCATGGGTATCTATCGCGGCCTGACGACGTGGCTCAGCCAAGGCGGGGCGATCACGCTGCGTTCGCCCGACATCCAGACGCTCTATCGTCCGGCCTATTTTGGCAGCGTTCTCGGCGTGCCGGTGCCGATTGTCGTGATCCTGGCTGTGACTGCAGTGGCAGCCTTCATCCTCTACCGCACACGCTACGGCCGGCATGTCGTCGCCGTCGGTTCCAACAGCGATGTGGCGCGCTACTCCGGCATTGCGGTCAATCGCGTGCGCACGATCGCCTTCGTCATCCAGGGGCTCTGCGTTGCCATCGCCGTGCTGCTTTATGTGCCGCGCCTTGGATCGACCTCGGCAACGACCGGTATCCTGTGGGAGCTGCAGGCAATCACCGCCGTCGTCGTCGGCGGTACGGCGCTGAAGGGTGGTGCCGGCCGTGTCTGGGGCACGATCTGCGGCGCCTTCATTCTCGAGCTCGTCGGCAACATCATGCTGCTGTCGAACTTTATCAGCGAATATCTCATCGGTGCGATCCAGGGTGCGATCATCATTATCGCCATGCTGGTGCAGCGTTCGCTGGTCCGCAAATCGTAGGCGGACTGGCTCCAGGAATTGGCCGGGATCACAGGGCGTCCGGTTGACGGGTAGGAAAAGTCCCTGACGTTTATTGGGAGGAAATAGAATGCGCAAACTCATGTTGGGTCTTGCGGTTGCGGCCGTCACGCTGGCGGGTACTGCATACGCACAGGACAAGAAGTTCACCATCGGCGTCTCCATTCCGGCCGCCGACCATGGTTGGACCTCGGGCGTCGTGTTCCACGCCGAACGCATCGCCAAGAAGCTGATGGAACAGCATCCGGGCCTGAATGTCATCGTCAAGACCTCGCCGGATGCCGCCAGCCAGGCCAACGCCGTGCAGGATCTTGACACGCAGGGCATCGATGCACTCGTTATCCTGCCGTCGGATCCGGATCCGCTCGTCAACGCCATCAAGGAAGTCAAGGGCAAGGGCAAGTATGTTGCTCTTGTCGACCGTGCGCCATCGACCAACGATGACACCGTCCGCGACCTTTACGTTGCTGGCAACAACCCGGCGCTCGGCGAAGTCGCCGGCAAGTACATCGCTGCGCAGACGCCGGACGCCGAAGTCGTCGTCATTCGCGGTCTGCCGATCCCGATCGATCAGCAGCGCCAGGACGGCTTCGACAAGGGCATTGCCGGCTCCAAGGTCAAGGTTCTTGACCGTCAGTATGGCAATTGGAACCGCGACGATGCCTTCAAGGTCATGCAGGACTACTTGACGAAGTACCCGAAGATCGACGTGGTCTGGTGCCAGGATGACGACATGGCTGTCGGCGTGCTGCAGGCGATTGAGCAGGCCAAGCGCACCGACATCAAGTATGTCGTTGCCGGCGCCGGCTCCAAGGACATGGTCAAGAAGGTCATGGACGGTGACAAGATGATCCCGGTTGACGTTCTCTATCCGCCGGCAATGGTCGGTACGGCAATGGAACTGACGGCTGCCGGCCTCTATGGCCAGGTTCCGGTTCGCGGCACCTTCGTCCTCGACGCGACGCTGGTGACGAAGGATAACGCCAAGGATTTCTACTTCCCGGACTCTCCGTTCTGATCTGAAAATCCAGTGCGGCGCCCGTTCGACGGGACGGGCGCCTTTCCTTGATCGTGCCGCTTGCTAGTCAGGCAGGCCGGCGCTGGCGAGATCGGCGATGAAACGGTCGATGAAGGCTTCGGTCATCACAGGATTGTCACCGAAATAGAATTCCCGCCGGGCGTCGGCACAGCTCATTCCCGGCCGGAAACGATGAAGCCTGGAAATTGCTTCTCGGGCCTCGTCGATTTCGCCTTGCCTTCCGAGGGTCGCAACCAGAACGATCGCCGGCCAGAAGGTGGCATTCGGCGAGCGGAGCGATGCGCGGGCTGCTTTGGCCGCTTCCGCCAAGTCGCCCAATTGATAGTTCGCGATCGCGAGAATGTTATGGAAGGTCCAAAGATGCGGATCGCGAGGACTAAGCCGGAACGCTTCCTTGATCTCGGCGATGCCTTCCGCGGGGCGCTCGACGTAGCACAGGACCTGGCCAAGCGCGAAGTGAGCCTGCGCAAAACTGTGATCCAGCTGCAAGGCGTTGCGCAGATGCGCTATTCCCGCCTCCGTTGCCCCATCAAGCGCAAGCGCTCTGCCCAAGGCGAGGTGCGCGGCGGGTTCCTTCTGATCCAGTCCGATCGCTCGTTCGGCAAGGTCGATCGCCTCGCAGATGCGCTCGGCTCGTTCGTCGAGAGGGCCATACCAGCCGAGCTGAATGTGAACGTAGGCCAAGCGGGCCTGCGCCTGCGCGAAGGTCGGATCAATGCCGATTGCCTGCTCGAAAAGCGCCTTGGCGGTCTTCAGTTCGTCAAGCGTGAACCGGTACAGATGCCAGAGTCCCTTGAGGTAGATTTCCCAGGCATCCATGTCGAACACCGTGCGGCCACGAAGGGCGGCGAACTCGATGGAGCCCAACTCCGGTTCGATCGTTCCGGTGATCTCAGAAGCGAGCTGGTCCTGAACCTCGAAGATGTCGGCCAACGTTCGGTCGTAGCGTTCCGCCCAAAGCAGCGTGCCATCCGTGCCGTTCAGCAATTGCGCGGTGACGCGAACGCGATCGGCCGCGCGGCGCACGCTGCCTTCGAGCACGTATTTGACGCCAAGGTCCTCCGCCACCTGCTGCGCATTGGCCTGCCGGCCCTTGTAGCTGAAGGAGGAGTTGCGGGCGGCGACCAGCAACCAGCGACAGCGGGCCAGCGTGGCGATCAGCTCGTCCGTGAAGCCGTCCGAGAAATGTTCCTGTTCCTCGATGCTCGACATGTTGCTGAAGGGCAGCACCGCAATCGAAGGCCGATTGCGCAAGGGCCTCGTCGCCTGATCCTTCGGCGCGGCCGGCGATGGAAGCTGTTCGCCTTCCGCCGTCCACCGCCAGACACGGATCGGCCGGTCGATGTTCTTGAGCTTGCGGTTGCCGAAATCGATTGCTTGGAAGTCAAGCTTCGACCGGATCTGGTCGTTGACCTGCTGCGAGACACAGATTCCGCCCGGCGGCGCCAGCGCCTGCAGGCTTGCGGCGACGTTTACGCCATCGCCGAAGATCTCCTCGTCCTCGACCAGTACGTCATCAACGTGGATGCCAATTCGCCACAACATGCGTCGATCCGGCTCGATGGCCTCATTGCGCCGAAGCAATGCTCGTTGAATTTCCATGGCGCAGCCCACCGCATCGACCACGCTCGCAAATTCCGCCAGCGTGCCGTCGCCGACAAATTTGACGACGCGTCCATGATGCCTGCTGATGCTGGGGACGATGACTTCGCTGTTGTGCGCTTTCAGCGTTGCGAAAGTGCCGGTTTCGTCAAAGCCCATCAGCCGGGAGAAGCCGACAACATCCGCATCCAAGATTGCTGCCAGACGCCGCGTCATGCGCCAACCTCCTGGTCCAAAGACAGTAGCACGGCACGGCGTGATGTCTACCGCCGTAAGGCCCGATGGGTGCTCGGATCGAAAGCAGATGATATAGGCGTGACGTGGTGGACGGAGGAAATGCGGTACGTACATCTTGCGGCTCGAGACAGGCCGTGGTTAAGTCGGCCGCCTTCGATTTTCGCCCGGCCGGGCAAATTTGCAGTCTCGCCGAAATCGGCTTGCAGACTTCAAATCGCGTGCTAGAACTCTACCAGAAACGTTTACGGTCATCTTTTAGGGAGGAATTGACATGAAAACGATCAAGGGTCCGGGCCTATTCCTTGGACAGTTCGCGGGCGATGCCGCGCCTTTCAACTCGTGGGATTCGATCACCAAATGGGCGGCCGACATCGGCTACAAGGGCGTGCAGGTTCCGACCTGGGCCGGCCAGCTGATCGACCTCAAGAAGGCGGCTTCCTCGAAGGATTATTGCGACGAATTCGCCGGCGTGGCACGGCAGAACGGCGTCGAAGTCACCGAGCTTTCCACCCATCTTCAGGGCCAGCTTGTCGCGGTGCATCCGGCCTACGACGAAGCGTTCGACGGCTTTGCGGCACCTGAGGTGCGCGGCAATCCGAAGGCGCGCCAGGAATGGGCCGTCGAACAGGTCAAGATGGCGCTGACGGCCTCGAAGCACCTCGGCATCAAGGCGCATGCGACCTTCTCGGGCGCGCTCGCCTGGCCGTTCATCTATCCGTGGCCGCAGCGCCCGGCCGGTCTCGTCGAAACCGCCTTCGATGAACTTGCCCGCCGCTGGAAGCCGATCCTCGACCATGCCGACGAAAACGGCGTCGACGTCTGCTACGAAATCCATCCCGGCGAAGACCTGCACGACGGCATCACCTACGAGATGTTCCTGGAGCGCGTCGGCAACCATCCGCGCGCCAACATGCTCTACGATCCGTCGCACTATATCCTGCAGTGCCTCGACTATCTCGAGAACATCGACATCTACAAGGACCGGATCAAGATGTTCCACGTCAAGGATGCCGAGTTCAACCCGACCGGCCGCCAGGGTGTCTATGGCGGATACCAGGGCTGGGTCGAGCGTGCCGGCCGCTTCCGCTCGCTCGGCGACGGTCAGGTCGATTTCGGCGCGGTCTTCTCGAAGATGACGGCCAACAACTTCGACGGCTGGGCCGTGGTCGAGTGGGAATGCGCGCTGAAGCATCCGGAAGACGGCGCACGCGAAGGCGCCGAGTTCGTCAAGGCGCATATCATCCGCGTTACGGAAAAGGCATTCGACGACTTCGCCGCCGGCGGCACGGACCAGGCGGCCAACCGCCGCATGCTCGGTCTTTGAGGTCGCGGCCCTTCCCTACAGGAAGGGCTGATTGGAACGCAGCGGGAAGGGGTTCTCCCTTCCCCAGCCACCGAGGGAAGGGCTGTTTGTGCCCTACGCATTTTTGGAGGAACCAATGGCAATCGAAGCATCTACAGAACAGGCGCGAGAACCGCGCATCCGTCTCGGCATGGTCGGCGGCGGTGCCGGCGCGTTCATCGGCGCCGTCCATCGCATTGCTGCCCGCATCGACGACCAGTACGACCTGATCGCCGGCGCGCTGTCGTCGACGCCCGAGAAGGCGATCGCATCGGGCCGCGACCTCGGCCTCGATCCGTCGCGCACCTATTCCAGCTACCGCGAAATGGCGATCCGCGAAGCGAAGCTGAAAAACGGCATCGAGGCCGTTTCGATCGTCACTCCGAACCATGTGCACTACGACGCCGCCAAGGAATTCCTGCGTCGCGGCATCCATGTGATCTGCGACAAGCCGCTGACCTCGAACCTTACCGACGCCAAGAAGCTGAAGAAGGTGGCCGACGAAAGCGGCGCTCTCTTCATCCTGACGCACAACTACACCGGTTATCCGATGGTCCGCCAGGCACGCGAAATGATCGCCAATGGCGAGCTGGGCGATATCCGCATCGTGCAGGCGGAATATCCGCAGGACTGGCTGACGGAAGCCGTCGAGCAGACGGGTGCCAAGCAGGCTGTCTGGCGTACCGACCCTGCACAGTCGGGTGCCGGCGGTTCGACCGGCGATATCGGCACGCATGCCTATAACCTTGCCTCCTTCGTCTCGGGCCTCGAACTCGACAGCCTTGCCGCCGATCTCGACAGCTTCGTCGAAGGCCGTCGTCTTGACGACAACGCCCACGTGATGCTGCGCTTCAAGGCGAAGGGCAAGGAAAAGCCCGCCAAGGGCATGCTCTGGTGCAGCCAAGTGGCGCCGGGCCACGAGAACGGCCTGAAGGTCCGCGTCTACGGGACCAAGGGCGGTCTCGAATGGGTTCAGGCCGATCCGAACTACCTCTGGTTCACGCCGTTCGGCGAGCCGAAGCGCCTGATCACGCGTAACGGCGCCGGTTCCGGCCCAGCCGCCGCCCGCGTTTCGCGCATCCCGTCCGGTCATCCGGAAGGCTACCTCGAAGCCTTCGCAACGATCTATACCGAGGCGGCACATGCCATCAACGCCCACAAGAAGGGCAAGGCGGTGGACAAGGCGGTTGTCTACCCTACCGTAGATGACGGTGTGAAGGGCGTTGCCTTCGTCGAAGCCTGCGTTGCTTCCTCGAAGAAGAACGGTGCCTGGGTCAAGGTCTGACCTTCACTCCACCAGACTGACTGATACAACTACTGGGCGCGCTTCCTAGAATGTTAGGAAGTGCGCTCATTGTCGTTTAACAGTGCTGTGGCAGAAATGAGTGCAACCAGATGGAGAGACGTTCGATGAAAGCTTCTTCCAGAGTTCTGACATGCGCCTTTGCGCTCGCTGCGTTTCCGGCGTTGTCGCAGGAAGTTCCCAATCGTCTACCGAATTTCAATGGCGGCCAACGTGTTCCCGGCACGGTGAACGTGCAGACTACAGTGTCCCTGTCGGTGCCTGTCGAGGCCGGGAAGGAAACCGGTGAACAGATCAAGGCCGCCCAGAAAGGGTTCTACCTGATGGCGGGAGGGCAGTGCGATCTCATCCTGCAGACGCTGGCCGAGAGCTGCCAGATCACTAACCTCACGAGCAGCGCGGATCTCAATCGTGGTTCGCGAAATGACATTATCGTGCGTGGCACCGTCTCGATGGCCGTGAAGCTCAAGGACAGCGCGCAGAAGCCCTAGCCGTCTATCGGCATCGTGGCTCGAAGCGGCAAATCTGCCGCCTCGAGCCAGGCATTTGTCAGGCCGCGGCCTGCTTGCGCTTGGCCAGCGCATCAACGCTGAAGGGGCCGCCGCCGGCTGCAACCAGATAGAGAAAGACGAAGCAGAACAGGATTGCGGAGACGCCGCCGTTCTGTGCCGGGTAGAAGCTCTTCGAGGCATGTCCGATGAAATAGGCGAAGGCCATCAGCCCCGAGAGGACGAAGGCGGCGGCGCGTGTCTTGAAGCCGATCAACACGAGGAAGCCGAGCGTCAGTTCAAGCAGGCCCGCGATCCAGGACAGGGAGCCAACATCGGGCACTCGCTCGGCGGCGGGGAAATGCAGGATCTTCTGTGTGCCGTAGCTGAAGAGCACGAGCGAAGACACAATGCGCAGCAAGCTCAGAAGATGCGGCTGCGCCAGGTGGATCGGGGAGAGCATCGGGTTCCTTTCGTGATGGAGCTCCTTGCTCTAGCCTGCCTTACCAGCATCGCAAATTCACGACTTCTGACGTTGGCGTTATCAGCGGTTTCAATAGGATAGCAATGTTGCAGGACCTATACAGGTCCGTGCGGACGTTCCCGATGCCGCCTGTCTTCATCCGAATCCGATCGAATCGTCGCTGATTGCTGGCTGGCGCAGCTCCGATGATCTCGGTTCGCTCGTCCGCCGCCTTGATTTCGGCGTGATGCCCGCCTAGATTGCGGCCATCGCCAATACCAACAGGATGTGTGCAGCAATGGATTTCACCCCGATCGCAACGCCAGTTCGCCTTGCCATTCGGGAGCCCTTTATCCATGCCTGCATCCATTACCCTGTCCAATCTTTCGTGGTCCACGCCTGACGGGCGGACCCTTCTTTCCAATCTCGATCTGAGCTTCGGCGCCGAGCGAACCGGTCTCGTCGGTCGCAACGGCTTTGGCAAGACGACGCTGCTCAAGCTTGTGGCGGGCGAATTGCAGCCGCAATCCGGCAGCATTGCCTTCGGCGGACGGCTCGGCATCTTGCGCCAGTCGGTCCAGGTGGAGGAGGGGGCAACGGTCGCCGACCTCTTTGGCGCCAGCAATGCTTTGGCCATCTTGCGTCGAGCCGAGGCCGGTGAGGCCACTGCCGACGAGATTGTCGTGGCGGATTGGACCATCGAAGCGCGCATCGCTGCAGCACTCGAGCGTGTCGGGCTCGATGCCCAGCCGGAGACCCTGCTCGCCTCGCTTTCCGGCGGGCAGCGGACGCGCGCCGCTCTCGCAGCGCTCGTCTTCTGCAACCCTGATTTCCTTATCCTCGACGAGCCGACGAACAATCTCGACCGGGATGGGCGCGAGGCGGTCATCGCACTGCTTGCCGGCTGGAGAGCTGGCGCCATCGTCGTCAGCCACGATCGCGAGCTGCTTGAAACCATGGACGCGATCGTCGAGATCACGACGCTGGGCGCGCGGCGATACGGTGGAAACTGGAGCGCCTTTCGGGAGCGCAAGGCCTTAGAGCTGGCCGCCGCCGAACACGATCTCGCGGATGCGGAGCGGCGCGTTGCCGATGTGGTCCGCAGCGCCCAGGTCACAGCGGAGCGGCGGGCCCGCAGCGATCGCAACGGCCGCAAGAAGGCGGCAAGGGGCGACATGCCCCGTATCGTCGCCGGTGGTCTCAAGCGGGCGGCGGAAAACACCAGCGGCAACAAGGTTCGCCTTGGCGAACGACGCCGTGAGGAGGCGATGGAAGGGGCGTCCGCTGCGCGGCAGCGGATCGAGATCCTTCAGCCTTTCTCGGCGCAGCTTGCGCCAACGGGGCTGCCGCCGGGCAGGGATGTTCTGCGGCTGGATGGTGTCACCGCCGGCTATGGGCCGGGCGAGCCGATCATCCGAAACCTTTCCTTCGCCATGACCGGCCCCGATCGCGTCGCGATCGCCGGTCCGAACGGCTCTGGCAAGACGACGCTGCTGGCGCTGATCACGGGCACGCTACAGCCATGGTCAGGCACGGTCGCCGTCATGACCGGTTTTTCGCTGTTCGATCAGAGTGTCAACCTGCTCGATCGATCACTGTCGATCCGCGAGAACTTCCGCAATCTCAATCCCGATGCCAACGAGAATGCCTGTCGCGCAGCGCTGGCGCGTTTCATGTTTCGGGCGGATGCCGCCTTGCAGCACGTTTCGACGCTCTCTGGCGGGCAGTTGCTGCGCGCTGGCCTTGCCTGTGTGCTTGGCGGTGCAAAGCCGCCGCCGCTCCTGATCCTCGACGAGCCGACGAACCATCTCGACATCGATTCCATCGCCGCCGTGGAGGCGGGTCTGCGAGCCTATGACGGTGCGCTGCTTGTCGTCAGTCACGACGAGGTGTTTTTGGAGAATATCGGCATATCGAGACGGCTTCAGCTTCCGTTAGGCGAAGAGGTTCTCCTCTAAGCAACCGAGTACGGGCGGAGGGCAGGATCAAATATGGAGGCCCGCCATTTTGCGCCAGGCACCTGCCCGGTGAGCGCGGCCACCCCAGACATGGAGCTGGTGGCCGACCTGCTTTTCCGCAAGCAGACGGCTGAGGTGATAGTTGTTGTCCAGGAAAGGGTCGGCGTCACCGATGGTCAGAACAATCTCGACCTCGCGCAGCTTCGCCAGCTGCCGGCCGCCATGGAGCCCCGGCAGGAAGTGCGTTGGCGTGTGGAAATAGATCGCATCATCGTAATAGCCGTCAAACAGATCGCCGAAGGATTCGACCCTTATCGTCAGGTCGTAGCGGCCGGAAAAGGCGACGAGCTTGCGAAACAGGTGCGGATGCCGAAAGACGAGGCTCGCGGCCTGGAAGGCGCCGAGGCTGCAGCCATGCACGATGGTGCATTCATGTCCGTTCTTCGACGCCATGAGCGGCAGGACTTCATTCAGGATATACTCTTCGAAGGCCGTGTGGCGACGGATGCGTTCGGCCGGATGCCGGTCGAAGCCGTAGAAGGTCTCAGCGGCCAGCCCCTCGATGCAATAGAGTTGCAGTTGGCCGGCTTGCAGCTTGTCGGCGAGGCTTTCAACAACGCCGAGCCTTTCGTACTCCCAGAAACGTCCCTCGCGAGTCGGAAACATCAGCACCTTGGCGCCGGCATGGCCAAACACCAGTAGCTCCATCTCGCGATGCAGGCGCGGACTATGCCAGCGCAAATATTCCCGGTTCATAACACCTTGAAAAAATCTCGGACTTTCTCACGCAGAATCGCGCTCTGCTCGGTGCTTCCAGGATAATCGAAGTGTCCAGCATCCAATATGAAGGTTTCAGTATATTTTGATGTCGGCAGGGCGTTGGCCACCGCGAACTGGCAGGGCGGTGCGACGGCGGGGTCGAAGAGTGCGACGGCTGCCAGCATCGGCGCCTTGATCCGGCTTGCGGCGCTGGCTGCGTCGAACATGCGCAGCGTCTTAAGCACGCTTCCATGAGTCTTTTGATAGGTCTGCACGGAATCGGCGCTGCCGACGGTCGGCAGGGTCAGCCATTGCTCCCGGTCACCGAAGGTTGGGACGACGAGGTGGCCGCGGCTGATGCGCGGATCGAATGGGATCGCTAGTGCACCAATGCCGCCGCCGAAGCTGATGCCGCTGTAACCGATGTGACCGGCAAGCCACGGATAGAGTGTCAGGAGCGTTGAAACGGCAAGCCAGAGATCATCGACACAGCCACCGATGATGTAGGTGTCCGGACGGTCTATGCCCTGCAGGACGTGGCCAGACGCATCAGGCGGGATCGGCGGGCGGGCGCTAAGCGACAGGCCGCGGGAGCAGGGGAAGAGAATGGCCGCCTCCTCCACCGGCAGGTCGAATTCTGGCGCGTCGCGACCGCCGTAGCCGTGGCCCACCACCAGCCCGCGGCGCACCGGCCGGTCGCGCGGCAAAAGCAGCCAGCCGCCGATATCGAAGGCACCGCTCGAGGTGTAGACGATGTCGACAACCTGCCAGTCGGGATGCGTCAGCTTGCTTTTCCTAAGCACCGGCTGCGGATCGGTGGCGATCGCCCTTTCGTATCGGGCCTGCCAGAACCCGTCGAAGCCCGGCGGCGCCTCCGGCGGGACAATCGCCCGAAGGTCGGCAAGCGTCATGCCGTAAGTGGGGTCGAAGGCGAAAGGGTGGGTCGCGGGAATGCTCATGGGAGGGTTGTTTCGTGAAAAGACGTGTAATGCAAGGCAGTCGCATCGACAGCACGCGGAACGGCGGCAAGGGCGCGACTGAAACGTTGCAGCGCTGTCATTTCCACCCTGTACAACGCCCGCTCGCTTGGCTAAACCGCCCTCGAAACCAAAAGAATGGGATTTCCATGATCGATCCGAAGACCCTTGCTGCCCGCTTCCCGGGCGATTTCACCTTTGGCGTCGCCACGGCAGCGTTCCAGATTGAAGGCGCTTCCAAGGCAGACGGCCGCAAACCCTCGATCTGGGATGCCTTCTGCAACATGCCGGGCCGCGTCTTCAACCGCGACAATGGCGATGTCGCCTGCGATCACTACAATCGGCTCGATCAGGATCTCGATCTCATCAAGTCCATGGGCGTCGAAGCCTATCGCTTCTCGATCGCCTGGCCACGCATCATCCCTGACGGCACCGGTCCGGTGAACGAGGCGGGGCTCGATTTCTACGATCGTCTCGTCGATGGCTGCAAGGCGCGCGGCATCAAGACCTTCGCAACGCTCTACCATTGGGATCTGCCGCTGCTTCTTGCCGGCGACGGCGGCTGGACGGCGCGCTCGACGGCCTACGCGTTCCAGCGCTACGCCAAGACCGTGATGGCCCGCCTTGGCGACCGCCTCGACAGCGTCGCGACCTTCAACGAGCCGTGGTGCATCGTCTGGCTCAGCCACCTCTACGGCATTCATGCGCCGGGCGAGCGCAACATGCAAGCCGCGCTCCACGCCATGCACCACATGAACCTCGCGCATGGCCTCGGCGTCGAGGCGACCCGGGCCGAGGCGCCGAACGTGCCGGTCGGGCTCGTGCTCAATGCGATGTCCGTCATGCCGGGCTCTGACAGCGCAGCCGACAAGGCGGCGGGCGAACGCGCGCACGAGTTCCACAACGGCGCCTTCTTCGATCCGGTCTTCAAGGGCGAGTACCCGAAGGAATTCCTGGAAGCGCTCGGCGACCGCATGCCGGTCGTGGAGGAGGGCGACCTCAAGATCATCAATCAGAAGCTCGATTGGTGGGGCCTCAACTACTACACGCCGCTGCGTGTTGCCGACGATCCTGCGAAGAACGGCGACTTCCCCTGGACGGTCGAGGCGCCGCGCGCCAGCGACGTGAAGACCGATATCGGCTGGGAAGTCTACGCGCCCGGCCTGAAGAACGTCGTCGAGGATCTCTATCGCCGCTACGAGCTGCCGGAGTGCTACATCACTGAGAACGGCGCCTGCTACAACATGGGCGTCGTCAACGGTGAGGTCGATGACCAGCCGCGCCTCGACTACTACAGCGCGCACCTCGATGTCGTCGCCGACCTGATCAAGGACGGCTATCCGATGCGCGGCTACTTCGCCTGGAGCCTGATGGACAATTTCGAGTGGGCCGAGGGCTATCGCATGCGCTTCGGTCTCGTGCATGTCGACTATGACACCCAAGTCCGCACCGTGAAGAAGAGTGGCAAGTGGTACAGCGAACTTGCCGCACAGTTCCCGAAGGGCAACCACAAGAGCAGCTGACGAGCGCATGGTGCGAATCGGCGCCGTGGCTTAAACCGGGCGCATGAAAAAGCCGCTCTTCCTCTATGCGCTCTGCGGCAGCCAGCGAAAGGCTTCGACCAATCACCGGCTGCTCGAAGCGCTGCGCGACAATGCGCCGGCAGGCGTTTCGATTGAGATCAGCGAGCTCATCGGCGAGCTGCCGATCTTCAACCCTGATCGCGAGGGCGAGAACACGCCTGCGGTTGTTGAAGAATTCGCGGTCAAGGTCCGTGCGTGCGATGGCATCGTCATCGCCTGCCCGGAATATGCCCATGGCCTGCCGGGCGGACTGAAGAACGCGCTGGATTGGCTGGTCTCCCGCGACGAGGTGCCGTTCAAGCCCGCGATGATTGTGCATGCCTCCCATCGCGGCGATTTCGCGCTGGACCAACTGACCGAGGTCCTGAAGACAATGTCGTTTCGGCTTGTCGACGAGGCCTTTCTACGGATCTCGTTGCTCGGCAAATTAAAAGACGTACAGGCCGCCGTCCTCGCCGAGAGCGTCCAAAGTGGTCTTCTTGTATCAGCGCTTGTAAAATTCTGCGCTGCAATCAATCGCGCCGGGATCTAGCTTTTTTTCTCAAGCTTTTGAAACTGTTTAGAAAATATGCGCGTGTCTACATTATTAGAATGCTTTTGCCAAATCGTGGACGATTAATCGTTATATCGCCCTTTAACCGTTTTTTGAGCCATTCGCTGGCAGACTTCCTTGATCGGGGAGCAGTGAATGCGGGCAATTTTCAAGGGCAGCAGAAAAATTTCGGGCATCGGTCGTCATGCGACCGTTGCCGGCGTGCTTTTTTCTTTTGCCATTGTCGTCGCGATTGTCACGGTCATGGTGCTCAGCGCGCTCGAACGCGTTGCGGAGCGATCGAATGTGCTGGACGACGAGCGATCGCGGGAAACAATATCCGGCGCACTGAAGACCTTCGAGATGCAGTTGGGCGCGACGCTCAACGACTACGCGGCCTGGGACGATGCCGCAGTGAACGTCTATACGGCCGATGGTATGGCCTGGACGATCAGCAACTACGGCGAAATGTCGGTCAACAGCTCCCTCTTCGACATGGCGATCGTCATCGATGATGAGAAGAAACCGATCATGGCGTATCGGGAAGGCAAGCCGATGGACGGCTCGCTGGACGAGTTCTTCTCCCCATCGCTCTGGATGCTTTTCAACAAGGCAAAGGCTGCGGGGCCACAGGACAATCCGGAAGCGACGGGCTTCATTGGCACCAAGGCCGGTATCGCGGCAGTCGGTGTGGCGCTCGTTCGCGAGAAATCCGGTGCGCTTGACGTGCCGGCCGGAAAACATCGCTACCTCATATTCGCGCGGCACCTTAGTGCCGACAAGGTCGCCGAGCTTGGTGCGACTTATGTTATCGGTGGGTTGAAATTGGTCGCTCCGGACTTCGAAGCCCCCTACTCGGTGACAATCTCGGACGCGCAACCGGTTGCCCTTGGAAGGCTTATCTGGATGTCGCGGGCTCCTGGCGATATCGGCTATGGCGAAGTTCGTCCAATGGTCGTCGAGGCGCTCGGGCTTGTCGGCCTGTTCTTCGTCGTTCTGCTCATCATCGGCTGGCTCGCGCTGCGGCGCCTCAAGGCGGAAGAAATCAATGCCCGCGAGGAAGCCAATCGTGATCGGTTGAGCGGCCTGCTGAACCGCGACGGGCTTGGAACGGCAATCGACGCCTTCGTTGCCGAGGCGGCACAGACACGTCGCAACGTGCTTATCCTCTATCTCGATCTCGATGGCTTCAAGGAAGTCAACGACGCTTATGGCCATGGCACCGGCGACCAGCTGATCCGCGCGGTCGCCGCTGGCCTTAACGTGCTCATTCCGGAGAACGCCGTTCTCGCCCGTATCGGCGGCGATGAGTTTGCCATTGCCTTTGTTTCCGAGAGCGAACAGGCGGTTGCCCTGCAGCTTTCCGAGCAGATACTGGATTTCCTGGCGGAGCCGCTGGAGATCGGTCGACGCGTCGTTGTCATTGGCGCGAGCATCGGTATCGCCATGTCGGAAGGTGGCACGATCGACCGTGAAGAGCTGGTGCGCCGCGCCGACCTTGCCATGTATAAGGCCAAGGAAGCTGGCCGTGCACGCATGACACTTTACGACCCCGCCATGGACGCCGATCGCGGAGAGCGCAATGCGCTGGAACTCGATTTGCGGATGGCGATCGAGGGCGGCGACTTGCAGATCGCCTATCAGCCGCTGATCGATGCGGCGACCCATGAAATGACCGGCGTCGAGGCATTGGTGCGGTGGAATCGACCGGGTCACGGACCGGTCTCGCCTGAGGTCTTCATTCCTGTCGCGGAAACCAGCGGGCTTATCGAGGCGCTAGGGCTTTTCGTGCTGCGCAAGGCCTGCGAAACCGCCAAGCAGTGGCCTGAACTGCGTATCTCGGTCAACGTTTCTCCCGGGCAATTCCGCAACCCCGCCTTTGCCGACTATGTCCGCTACGTCTTGAAGCAGACAGAGATCGAGGCCAAGCGGGTGACGCTCGAAGTCACCGAGGGCTATATGATCCAGAACCCGCAGCGCACACGCCAAGCGATCGAACGGCTAAAGGCGCTGGGTGTCAAAATTGCGCTTGATGACTTCGGTTCGGGCTTCTCGTCCATCGGTTATCTGCGCCAGTTCGGATTTGACCGCATCAAGATCGACCGCTCGCTGGTCATGGATATCCTGGAAAGCGACAGCCAGCGCGAAATGCTGCAGGCGACAGTGGCGCTGGCCCGCTCGCTCGATATACCGGTCACGGCCGAGGGTATTGAGACCGAGGAGCAGGGCATTGCCGTGCGGCTCTTCGGCTGCGACACGTTGCAAGGCTACTTCTTTGGCCGGCCGATGCCGGCCGATCAGATCACCGAGCGGCTGATGCAGGCGCGCGCGGCGAAGGTCACCACGCGCCGCACCAATGCCGCCTGATCAGGTTCCGATGTGCTTCTGACCGCGCTTCTTAGCAAGCGCGATCTGATGCTGTCTCTGGCGGTAGCGCAGGCGGTCGTCCTCACTGCGCGTGCTGTAGCAGTTGCTGCAGGAGACGCCTTCCTCGTAGTAGGGTGAGGTCGTCTCTTCGGCAGTGATCGGATTGCGGCAGGCGTGGCAAAGCTTGTGCTCGCCCTCCTTCAGCCCGTGCTCGACCGACACGCGCTCGTCGAAGACGAAGCAGGCGCCGTCCCAGAGGCTTTCTTCCTGCGGGATTTCCTCGAGATATTTCAGGATGCCGCCCTTGAGGTGGTAGACCTCGTCGAAGCCCTGTTCCTTCATGAAGGCGGTGGCCTTCTCGCAGCGGATGCCGCCGGTGCAATACATGGCAATCCTCGGCTTGTTGTGGAGGCCTGTATTGTTGCGCACCCAGTCCGGAAACTCGCGGAAGGTCTTCGTCTGCGGATCAAGCGCGCCGCGGAAAATGCCGATCGCCGTCTCGTAATCGTTGCGCGTGTCGATGACGATGGTATCCGGATCGGAGATCAGCGCATTCCAGTCCTGCGGTGCCACGTAGGTACCGACTACCTTGTTGGGGTCGATGTTCTCGACGCCCATGGTGACGATCTCTTTCTTGAGCTTCACCTTCATGCGCAGGAAGGGCATCTTCGATGCGCGGCTTTCCTTGTGCTCGAGAGCGGCAAATTCCGGCTGCGCACGCAGATAGGCGAGCACTGTCTTGATACCCGCGTCCGGTGCGGCGATCGTGCCGTTGATCCCTTCATGCGCCAGAAGCAGCGTACCCTTCACGCCGTTTTCTTCGCAAAGCGCCTGCAGCGGCTCGCGCAAGCTTTCAAAGCGCGGCACGGAAACGAAATGATAAAGTGCCGCGACGAGGAACGGGCTCGCCGCTGCCGTCGAGTGGGTCAGCGTGTCTGTCATGCGGCTGCAAATACAGCTTTCGGGCCGTCTGCGCAATTGGGGCGTTTCAGCTCACCTGAGCTCGCCAGAGCAATTCGATCCGGTCCGCTTCCTCCTGCGGATCATCGGCGAAGACGTCCTCTGCCCGTTCCAGTGCCGCATGTCGGTCCTCCTGCTGGCGGAAGATGATCGCATCGAGCAGGTGCGCGAGATCGTCGGCATTGGGAAAATGCTGCGGCTCGGCCTCCACCAATGCGCAGAGCACGTCGAGGTCATGGATATGACCGAGCAGATCGATCAGGCTGCTCGTCACCTCGTATTTCGCCTTCATCGCTGCCGGCCAAAGCGGCCGAAGCAGCCGTTGGTATGCCCGGTAATCCTGTGCTCGCTTGCGCAATGTGTGAAAGGCTTCCGCTGAGGCCTCGGCTTGGCAATGCTCGATGGCTTTCCTCGCCTTCAGCGTTGTCTTGCGCCAGCCCTTGGCGACAAGCTGTGCATTCCGACGCGGGCCGCCGTTGAAGTGGACCTCTTCCAGCGCTGCAATGGCGTCCCTCAACACCTCCGGCGCTTTAGTGAGCTTCCTGTCGATATCCGCCTCGGCGTCAGCCATGTGGTCGCGCCGGCTTTCCAGTGCTGCGACAATGCGGCCAAGTGCTTTCGCCTCTCCTGTGCTGCGGGCGTTTTTCTTCAGGTAGGCGGCGGTCTCGATCAGCGCTGTCGCATCTCGGATCGCCGAAAGAGACATTGCCACATCACGAAGCCGAGCGTTCTCGTGTTCGCGAAACTCCGAGACTTCGCTGGCCACCAGGCGATAAAGGGAGCGCACACGCTTCAGGTTTTTACGAAAAGCGTGGATCGCCTCGTGCTTGCCCTCTGGTCTTTCTTCAAGCGTGCGGATCGCATGAGAAAGCTGGCCGCCAGCGGCCTTCCTGAACTCCGCGGTAAACCTGTGGTCAGGCCGTATGCGAAAGGGCATGCCGATCGTGCTCGTATTCAGTGGCAAGCGCCTGGTTTGAATAGCGGAAATCTCCTGTCACCTCGCGGCCAATCCATGAAGGCAGCGCGGGGTTGTCGCTCTCCGAGCGCATCTCCACTTCGGCGATCACCAAGCCACGGTGCTGTCCGGCAAACACGTCGACCTCCCAGACGAAACCGCCGTGGGGGACGCGATAGCGGGTTTTCTCGATGATGACGCCGATCGCGTCGTCAAGCAGTTGTTCGGCGTCGGCGACGGGGATGTCGTATTCGAACTCCTCGCGGGTCATCGTGCTGCGGCCGATCTTGACCGTCAGCCGCGCCTTCGCGTTGTCGAGCACGCGCACCCGCACGGACCGATCATCCATCGAGGCGATATAGCCTTGTTTTAAAATGGATTTCGTCTCCGCTCCAGAGCGCCAGGCATCGCTGTGCACCAGAAACTTCCGCTCGATTTCTTTCGCCATTCCCGGTGAACCTTGTGTGACGGTTTTATTACGCTAGCCTAATTTTATCACCATGGGTACCCATTCTATTCCAAAGACGGGTTTCGGCTCGACAAAGCTTACCCTTGGGGTTATTTCGGGTCCCGAATTCAATCGGTTCAAAAGGATCACGCGGCCATGGGCGAGAAGACAGAAAAGCTCCTTTCCATCCTGAAACTCCAGCCTGTTGTCCCGGTCCTGATCGTCGACGACGTCAAGTCCGCCGTTTTGCTGGCGCGCGCCCTTGTCGCAGGCGGTCTGAAGGCAATCGAGATCACCATGCGCACGTCGGCCGCACTCGATGCCGTCCGCGCCGTTGCCGACGAGGTCGAAGGCGCCGAGGTCGGAGCCGGCACCATCCTCAATACCGCTCATTGGGACGCCGCGGTCGCTGCTGGCTCGAAGTTCATCGTCAGCCCCGGCGCGACGCAGGAACTGCTCGATGCCGCACGCGCTTCGTCCGTTCCCCTGCTGCCGGGTGCTGCGACCGCCAGCGAAGTCATGGCGCTGCGCGAAGAAGGCTATCAGGTGCTGAAGTTCTTCCCGGCAGAGCAGGCCGGTGGCGCCGCCTATCTCAAGGCGCTGTCCTCGCCGCTCGCCGGCACGGTTTTCTGCCCGACGGGCGGCATCTCGCTGAAGAACGCGATGGACTACCTGTCGCTGCCGAACGTCATCTGCGTCGGCGGCTCCTGGGTTGCGCCGAAGGAACTGATCGCCGCTGGCGATTGGGCCGGCATCACCAAGCTCGCGTCGGAAGCGGCAGCGTTGAAGGGCTGATTTCGGAAAGACTGCGTTCAATGCAGGCGGATGCTCCGCCTGCATTTGGTATTTTCGCTGCCGATACCTATCTCCCCTCTGGCCTCTAGACAGGGAGATGATGAGGAATGTTCGACGCGAAGAAGCTTCTTGAGCAGTTCTTGGGTTCGCAGGTGCCGGGTGTCGGCGGTTCCGTCCGGGACCGGGCGGGTGACGCGGTCCAGATGGCCAAGGACAATCCGTGGAAGGCAGGCGCGCTGGCAACCGTGCTTCTCGGGACCAAGACCGGCCGCAGCGTTGCCGGCAATGCGCTTGCGATCGGCGGTCTCGCGGCGATCGCGGGTCTCGGCTACCAGGCCTACAAGAATTATCAGGCAGGGCAGGCCCCGGCGACGCCATCCGATGCGCCGCCGCCAAAGACGGCTGTGCTGCCGCCACCTGCCGACTCTGGATTCGGCGCGGCCTCGCCTGCGCAAAGCAACGAATTCGTGCTCGTTCTCATCCGCGCCATGATCGCGGCGGCAAAGGCCGACGGCCATATCGACGACGGCGAACGCGCCCTCATTCTAGACAAGATCAAGGCCGCGGATGTCAGTGGCGAAGCCGCCTTCTTCATCGAACGGGAGCTGTCGCAGCCGACGGATATCGATGCGCTGGTCGCAGCCGCCGTCACCGAGGAGCAACGGGTGGAGCTCTACACCGCCTCGCGGCTGACCATCGAGCCGGATTCGCGCGCCGAGCGCGGCTACCTCGATCTGCTGGCCGGTCGCCTCGGTCTTCCGGATGCGCTGGTCGACCACATCGAGGCGACGGTTTCCTCTGCCAAGGTCGGTTTGTAAGCGTATCAAACGGCCAGTTGCCTTTCCCGGGCGGCTGGCCTAAGCCATGTCTCCTTATCTGGAGGAGCGCATGCGCGATCTATCGAATTTCAAGGGCTGCCCGGAACCCCGGCCGGTGACCCTCAAGGGCCGTTTTGTCACCGTCGAACCCTATGTCCGCGAGCAGCATCTGCAAGCGCTGTGGGATGGTCTCGGCGGCATGGGCATCAACCCGCTGCTGCGTTATTTCGCGCAGCCCGATTTCACCGGGATGGATGATTTCGCCAACTGGCTTCATTCGGTCTACTCCAAATCGGGTTGGCTGACGCACATCTTCCGTGACAACAGCTCCGGCAAGATCGTCGGCATGGCGAACTACATGCGGGCCGATCCGGCCAATGGCGTGATCGAGGTCGGCGGCGTCGCGCACGGTCCCGACATGAAGCGCTCGCCGCTCTCCACGGAAGTTCACTATCTCATGGCCAAGCATATCTTCGAGGAGCTCGGCTACCGGCGCTATGAGTGGAAATGCGACAATCTGAACGAGGCGAGCAAAACGACGGCAGCCCGCTACGGCTTCACCTTCGAAGGCGTCTTCCGACAGCATATGATCTCCAAGGGCCGCAACCGCGATACGGCGTGGTTCTCGATGATCGATTCCGAATGGCCTGTCCTTAACGCCGCGTTCGAGGCCTGGCTGTCGCCTGACAATTTCGATCCGGACGGCAAGCAGAAGTGCCGGCTGGAAGATATCCGCGCCGAGATCAGCAAGGAATCAGCCGCATGACGGCGCCGAAATCGGAAGGCCGTTCGCAGGCGATTGCGGCCGCCATCATCCTCGTGGCGGCTGGCCTGGTCCTCTATTTCATGCCGACCATCGTGCTCGCACTCGGCAGCTACTCACCGTATCTGGCGGCTGGCGTCGGCGCCTGCCTGATCCTTGCCTTCTTCGTCGTCTTCTGGCTGAGAGCACGCTATCAGCGCCGGCGCGGCAAGTAACGCTTCCCCTAACCCTGCAGCGAGGCGCCCAGCAACAGCGCGCCCATGGCAATCACGAGCAAGGCGCCGAGAATCTCGATCGCATTGCCGATCCAGATCGAAGCGGCAGAGCCTTGGCCGGCAAGCCGCATCGCGGTGCCCTTGGCGGTGACGGCGAGCGTCGCCAGGATCGTGACTGTTATGGCGGTGCCAGACGACATGGCAATCACCGACAGCACGCCGCCGAGATAGAGGCCGTTCAGCAGCGAGAAAGTCATTACCAGCAGCGCGCCGGAGCATGGGCGCAGGCCGACCGCGATGATGGCCGACCAGGCTTCCCGGATATTGAACTTTTCCGCGCCAAGCAGGGAGGGGTCGGGCATGTGTGATTGGCCACAGGTCTCGCAGGCCATGCCTGCAATGAATTTGTGTCCGGCCTTGAGCGCGTCTGCCTCGCCGAAGGCGTAGCTCGAGCCCTGCTTTTGTTCCTCATTCTCCTTCCAGTCCAGTATCATGCTGACGGGACCGGAGGAGGTTGCCATAACCTCTCGGCGTGGCATGCCGCCGATGATCCCGCGCAGTTTGCGAAACAGCAGCCAGCACCCGAAGAGGATGACCATGATGAAGCTGGCGATCTCCATCGCCTGCGTCGCTGCCGTCAGGGTAATGCCGGTGCCGCGCAGCACCAACCACGCTCCGCCGACCAACACGATTGCGACCACTCCCTGGAGGAAGGCGGACACGAAGGAGATCGATACGCCGCGCCTCAGCTCGATTTCGTTGGCGATCATGTAGGAAGAGATGACGGCCTTGCCGTGTCCGGGCCCGGCGGCATGGAAGACACCATAGGCGAAGGAGAGGCCGATAAGTGTCCATAGATGCCACGAATCCTCGCGCATGGCGCGCAGCGCGCCCGTCAGCGCGCGATAGAAGGCCTGCTGCTGCGTGTTCACATAGAGTAGAATCGGCGCCAGCGGGCCGCCGGTCGGCTGGAAGCTCGGCTCCGACGTGCCGATGCCGAGCGGCGACTGCGCATGTGCAACGGCCATGCCCACGATGAGCGCGAGTGCTATTCCCAGGGCAAGCGGCCGAAGGCGGTGCCTCAGCATGTCACGTCCAGTCGCGTCGCAAAGAGCTTCGACATGTTCGTCCCCGTCGGATCGTTGAAGAAGGCGTCGGTTAGGGATTGCTTGTTCTCGGCGATCACCTGGTCCGCATCCGGGCGAACGACCTGGTGCTTGCAGCTCTTGAAGCTGTCTCCAACCAGGACCAGCTCGTTGTCGCTCGGAAAGTCGATCGACGTATAGAGCGTCGGGTCGTAGACGCCGAAGGTCAGGCGGCCCTTGAGCGGCATTTTTTCCGCCGGCTTGACTGCGAAGAACATCAGAAGCTGGCCCTGCTTGTAATCCACATGGATCAGATCGGGCTTCTCGACCTTGATGTTCTTCCCGTTCATCGTGAGGTTCATGTAGTAGTCGTAGTCGACCAGCGAATCCCGCACGGTCTTGCCGACCTCGGCCAGTTCGTTCGGATCGAGCTTTAGGTCGGTGTTCTTGTCGAAATCCATCACGACGGATGACGAGAAGACCTCGTCGAAGCGCCAGACGTTGCGCAGTTCGGCAACGTTGCCGTCATCATCGGCGACGACCTCCAGCCGTGCCTCGACGAACACGTGCGGGTGTGCAAAGGCGGCGGCTGGCAGAAGCGACAGGAGCGACGCCATCAGGAATGTCGATTTCTTCATGCGTGCTCTTGCTGGGGATCCCGTTGTTCACCGTGATTCCTCGCCAGAAAATGGGACGGAATTGGGACCAGCGCGGAGCGCCCGACCGATCAGGGGTGCTTCCTGAACCAATTGTGAAGATAATCGACGAAGATCCGCACCTTGGCCGGCAGATAGCGCCGGTGCGGATAGACGGCATAGATGCCGCGATCGGTCGGAATGTAATCGTTGAACAGCGTCACCAGCTCTCCGTCTTCGATCGGCTTGCGGGCGATGAAATCAGGGATCAGCGCAACGCCAATGCCGGCAAGCGCCGCGCGCAGCGTCGCATGCGGGCTGTTGACTTCCATGGGGCCGGCGACGGCAACCGCGAAGGAGCTGTTGTCCGGATTGTAGAAACGGATGCTGCCCTGACTGCGCGAGTTGGTGTCGATGATGAAGGGGACGTTCGAGAGATCCGAGGGGTGGGCGAGATCGGGATGACGCTCCACGAAGTCTGGCGTTGCACAAAGATGGACGCGGAAATCCGAAATCTTGCGGGCGATCATACCGGAGTCCTCGAGCTTGGTCACGCGGATCGCGACGTCGAAGCCTTCCTCGATCAGATCGACGAACCTGTCGTCGGCCGCGATATCGAGGGCCAGATCGGGGTTTTCCTTGGCGAAATCGATCAGCGATTGCCCGACATCGGCATCGACAAAGGTGCGCGGTACCGAGATCTTCAACCGGCCTTTCAATTGCGCATTATTCTCGCGCACGAGATCGGCGAGGTTGTCGATCTCCTTGAGGATATCGGAAGCAGTGCGGTAGTAGGTGTGGCCGGCCTCGGTCATGGAGAACTGGCGGGTGGTGCGGTTCAAAAGCAGGGCACCGAGTTCGTCCTCCAATTCACGCACGTATTTGGACAGCAGCGCCTTGGAACGGCCGGTGCGCCGGGCCGCGGCCGAAAAGCCTTCTGCTTCAACGACATCGATGAAGGCGCGGATGCGGGTGAGGGTGTCCATGGCTGATGTCTCCGAGCGCGTCGAACCGGCAGTCAAATCAATTGCTTGCTTGCCGTTTCATCACGTTGAACAAATTGCAGTGTATTGTTCAAATATTTTCTGCCGGGAGATGCGAAAAAACCGCTTGATTATGACGGTGAATATTCCTATCTCGTGGTCAGCCCAAAGTCGCACGTGCCCATGGGTGTCCGCCGAACCCTCGAATTGGTGAGGAAATCGGTAAGGTACCTGGAATTAACCCCTCCAGTCGCTATTCCGGCCAACCGGAAAATGCGAGGACGCCTGAAGCAACGACGGTGCGGGCCTTTTTGTTCTCTCCCTGCTTTCCATCAGCGGGGGTTACTGAAGAGGCACACCTTCATTGCCGGAAGTGCGGTTGGGATTCTCCCTCCAATCCATGGCAGACAAAGTCGGATCCATGTCGCTTATGCGGCGTTGATTCATCATTTGCGCGATCCAAGCGCTTGCTAAGGTTCCGGGGTCTCCACCGGCTGGTTCCTATGCGAGTGATTGGTTGCCCTTTGTCCTCCGGGTTTCCCGGAGCTCTGGAATTGGAAGAGGGATTGATATGACCACCCAGCGCATCCGCGACTTTCTCGCAACCCGACGTCCCGATGGTCCCTGCCTCGTGGTCGACCTCGACGTCGTACGCGACAACTTCTCTGCTTTCCGCCATGCGATGCCGGACAGCGCGATCTACTATGCCGTCAAGGCAAACCCGGCTCCTGAGGTCCTGAAGCTGCTCGCCGACATGGGTTCCAACTTCGATTGCGCGTCTGTCGCTGAAATCGAAATGGCGCTCAACGCCGGTGCGACCGCTGCCCGTATTTCTTACGGCAACACGATCAAGAAGGAACGCGACGTTGCCCGCGCGCATGCGCTCGGCATTAGCCTCTTTGCGGTCGACAGCCACGAGGAAGTCGAGAAGATCTCGCGTGCCGCTCCCGGCGCCCGCGTGTTCTGCCGCGTTCTGACGGATGGCGAAGGCGCTGAATGGCCGCTGTCGCGCAAGTTCGGCTGCGTGCCGCAGATGGCCGTCGACGTTCTTGTCTACGCGCACCAGCTCGGCCTCGAGTCCTACGGCGTATCGTTCCATGTTGGCTCGCAGATGACCAAGGTCGACGCCTGGGATGCGGCGCTTTCCGATGCCAAGCGCGTCTTCGTTCAGCTGGCCAAGCAGGGTATCCACCTGCAGATGGTCAACATGGGCGGCGGCTTCCCGACCAAGTATCTGCGCGACGTTCCGTCGGCGGAAGCTTACGGTCGTGCGATCTACCAGAGCCTGCGTGATCACTTCGGCAACCAGATTCCGAAGACGATCATCGAGCCGGGTCGCGGCATGGTCGGCAACGCTGGTGTCATCAAGACGGAAGTCGTGCTGATCTCGAAGAAGTCGGACAACGACGCTGCCCGCTGGGTATTCCTCGACATCGGCAAGTTCGGCGGTCTCGCCGAAACGATGGACGAAGCCATTCGTTACCCGATCCGCACCGAGCGCGACGGCGACGAAATGGAGCCTTGCGTGATTGCCGGCCCGACCTGCGATTCGGCCGATGTGCTGTATGAAAAGAATCTCTATCCGCTGCCGATCTCCCTTTCGATCGGCGACGAGATCCTGATCGAGGGCACCGGCGCCTACACGACCACCTACTCGGCGGTCGCGTTCAACGGCTTCGAGCCGCTGAAAGCCTACGTCATCTAATAGAGCTCGCCCCGTAGCCAGCCGGGGCGGCACCCTCACAATTCATATCAATCGCCGCTCATAACGGTTTTGGGTACGGGAGGCCACGATGGCCGCTGTTCTTGATTCTGTCCGCGCATTCTTTGCGCCTTCTGTTTTCACCATCGATGCCGAGAACCCCGGCGATGTCGTGGCGCGCGAGAATTTGCTCGATCGCGCCATGGGCCCGAATCGTCGCAAGAAGTCGTCGGAGAAGATCCGCCGCGGTCGCGTTCCGGCGGAAGGTCTGGCGCTGGTTGCGCGTGATCGTGACGGCCATGTCATCGGCACCGTGCGTCTGTGGAATGTCGAGGCTGGCGTCGATGCCGAGGGCACGCCGATCAATGCGCTGCTGCTCGGACCGCTGGCAGTCGATTCCAGCTTCGAAGGCAAGGGCGTCGGCTCGGCGCTGATGCGCGCTGCCGTTCTGGAAGCGAAGAACCGTCGGCACGGCGCGATCCTGCTCGTCGGCGATGCTCCTTACTACGAGCGGTTCGGCTTTTTTGCCGAAACGGCTCAACATCTCGTCATGCCGGGTCCCTTCGAACGCTCGCGCTTCCTGGCGCTGGAGCTCATCGAAGGCTGGCTTGACGGTGCTGCCGGCATGGTCGTCCCCTCGGGACGGATGCTGGCAAGCGCGCCGGTCCGCAGGGCGGCGTGATCGGCAGAGCCTCTCCCCGACGGGGAGAGGCCTTTTTTCCCGGTTTCGGAAATCAAGTTTAGAGGCGCCGGAAGACCGGCGAACGCGTAGCCTAAACTTTTACGACTGCCTGCCCCCTTAGGCTTCGATCATTTCACGACGCTTGCGTCGATCAATTGTGTTCCGGCAGTCTGAACGACATTTTCAGGTATAGCGGCGATGAAGAACATCGTGAAAGCATAGACCGCGAATATAGTCGCTGCGGCAGTGGCCCTTAGAATCATTCATGCACTCCTATTCTCAGGAGTTCAATGTGGGCTCAAAAAGTGGCTTTCCAAAGAGTTTTCTGAACGCCAGATGAACAAAAAACTGTGAGAGCTAAAATTAATGATATTTTAGCAACACCTGAGTTTTGGCTCGATGAGTGCGATATTCATGGTTTGTTCTAGTAAGTCTGCAGTTATTTCAATCATTTAGATCAAAATTTCGGCAGAAGTTTTCCCGCGCGGTGCAGGCTGATCTATGATCGGCTTGTCGTCGGGCAGGGAGCCGGGTTCACGAACCGTGCGTCCACCGTTCATATTTCGGCGCTCGACGGCGGCCGCAGACGATGGGTCTCACGCCGTCGGGGCGGGTGTTCCAGCCGGAGAAGCCAGGACGGGAGACGCTCCTGCCGTTCTGGTCAAGCCGGCAAGCCGGATGCGGGTCGCGCTGGTGGAGCAGCCTGACACACCATACAGCAATACCTCAGCCGCCTGCCCATCCCGGTGGGTTGACCGTCGCGGAGCAATGGCTCAACGCGGCACTTCGGCTTGCCCCGTGAACGCGGCTATGCCTGCAGTGTCGTTTCGCGATCGCCGACGCCGGCCGACCATAAGCTTTCACGTCCGCGTGAACCGCACCGGGCGAGCGATGATTTCGCGGCGCGCCTACGCTAGTTCAGCGGGATGATCACGCGCCTCGCTTTCTTCGTCGTTCTTCTGCTGTCCCCATTTGCTGCCGTCGCGCAGCAGGAGGATCACCGGACGGCGGTTCTCCTGGGGAGTTTATCGTCACGCGCCGATTTGAAACCGCTGAAGACGGTGATCGTCACCAGGGATGGGCGGACTGTCGTGGAGCAAGGCTATCGCGGCCACACGGCGAGCGAATCCGTCAACATCAAGTCCGCGTCCAAGTCGATTGTCTCCAGCCTCGTCGGCATTGCCATCGACAAGGGGCTGCTCGAAGGGCCGCAGCAGAAGATTGCATCCATCCTGAAAGCCGACCTGCCTGTTGATCCCGATCCGCGGCTCAACCAGATTACCATCGGCAACCTGCTCTCCATGCAGGCGGGGCTTGGTCGTCTGTCAGGTCCCAACTACGGCCGCTGGGTCGCCTCGCGCAATTGGGTGCGTTTCGCACTTGCCCAGCCTTTCGACGACGAGCCCGGCGGCCAGATGCTCTATTCGACCGCTTCCACTCACCTTCTCTCGGCGATCCTGACGAAGGTCAGCGGGAAATCGACGTTGGCTCTGGCTCGCGAATGGCTCGAGCCTGTCGACGGTTTCCGAATCGGCGCCTGGCAGCGGGATCCGCAGGGCATCTATCTCGGCGGCAACCAGATGGCGATGACGGCTCGCTCGCTGCTGGCTTTCGGCGAGCTCTACCGCAACGGGGGCAGGACGGCTGACGGCACACAGGTGGTACCGGCGGACTGGATCGCGCAGTCGTGGCAGCACCGCACCAATTCCCGCTTCTCCGGCGACGACTATGGCTACGGCTGGTTCTCGCGGCAGATCGGCGGCGAAGAGGTCCACTTCGCCTGGGGTTACGGCGGCCAGATGCTCTACATCGTGCCCTCATTTGGCATGACGGTCGTGATGACATCGGACGAGAGCGGCCCGTCCGCACGCAGCGGCTACCGCGATGCCCTGCATGGCCTTTTGGCCGAGATTATTGCAGCCAGTCGCCCGACCTGATGAGTGATTTCGGCACGTCGTTAAAAAACGAGCGAGCTGTAAAAACAAAATTCAACAGCGCGGTTATAAGGTGCGCCGGCCATAGGTTGGAGAGCGCCCGAAATGATACTGGACCTGAGAACGATCTACGTCGTTTCGGCCATGACATGCCTCGTGCTCGGTAGCGTGCATCTCGCGGCATATTGGACCGGCCGCTTTGGACGCTGGCCGGCATGGTGGGGCATCAGCAATCTCCTGATCGGTATTGGCTCGTTGTGCGTTTCGCTGCGGAATTTCGTTCCCTCGTTCGTCTCCCTTGACGTCGGCAACGTCGTGACGATCGCCGGTTACCTCCTGACATTCTTTTCCGTTCGCGTTTTTGCGGAGCGGCTTGTCGACAAACGCTACTGTGCGCTTGCCGTTGCCGGCGTCAGCTTGCCCGTTCTGCTTTTCACGGTCGATCCCGCCGCGGTCTCAGCCCGTATCTTCTATGTTTCAATCGTATGCTGCCTCTGTGATCTTGCGATCTTGCGGGAAGGCGCCGCCATTCACCGGCGCGAGAAGCTGTTTTCGGCCGGGCTGCTTGCCTGGCTCTATGCGCCGACCGCGGCGATCTTCCTGGCTCGTAGTCTGTTTGCGGCATCAGGCCAGATCGCCGGACCGGGCGCCTTCGGCGATAGTGTTGTTCATGGATGGATGGGTGCCACGGCGGTGGTCTTCTTCGCTTTGCGCAGCGTCGTGATTGTCCTGATGGCCGCCGAGCGCAGCAGGAGCAAGCTCATCGATCTGGCGCATCGTGATCCGCTAACGGGCGCGCTCAATCGCGGCGGTCTGGCCCAACGCCTGCCATTCAAGCGAGCGCAGTCGTTTGCGCTGCTCGCCATCGATATCGACAATTTCAAACAGTTGAACGACCAACACGGCCATGTGCTGGGCGACGACTTATTGCGGCTCTTTGTCCGAGTGGCGCAGACGATGTTGCGGCCCAGCGATCTGCTGTCCCGTCAGGGCGGCGACGAGTTCCTGGCCGTTCTGAAGGACATGACCGATGCCGAGGCGGTGCAGACCGCCGAAAGCATGAGGCTGGCGTTTTCAGCGGCCGTTCGGCAGGTATCGGGGCTGACAGTCTTTCCGACCCTCAGCATCGGCGTTGCCACTTCCGGCGAGACAGATGTCGATTTCGAACAGCTTCTGCGAAAGGCGGATGACGCGCTATATGCCTCCAAACGCCGGGGCCGGAATCGCGTCGAAGCGTCGGAAGGTGAGCAGGCCGCCTGAGCAGTGTGGGTGGCGGCGAGGCCTCTTCGCAACAGGGGACGAGGCACCACTGCCCTTGCGGAGCCTCGACTATCCTTCACCTCGAGCCGGTATTTTGGGCGGCACTCTCTTGTTGCCTAGGCTGCGATATCAACCACGCCACAATCGCCGGCTTCGGATGCGAAGGCCAGCAGCTTGCCGTCCTTGCTCCAGCTCATCGAGGTAATCGCGCCCTTGCCAGGGCGGCGCAGCAGCGCTTCCTTGCTGTCGGCAATGCGCACAGCGAGGATCATGCCGTCGATGAAGCCGATCGCCAGGATGTCTTCGACAGGGTGGAACTTCACTGAGGTCGCCATGATGTTGGCCCGGGTGCCGAGTTCGAGCGGTGCCTTGCCCATCGGGCCGTCCTTGCCCTGGAACGGCCAGACGATCGCGGCCGGCGCGCCTGAGGAGGCAAGCCATTTGCCCTTCGCCGACCAGGAGAGCGATTTCACCTTGGCGGGGTAGCCTGTCATGCGCATGTGGCGGGTCTCGGCGCCGGCCTTGGCGTCGAGCTTCCAGCCATGCAGCGCATTCTCCTGCATCATGGTGACGAGGAAATTACCATCCGGCGAGAAAGTCACTCCGGTGTGGGCGCCCTTCCATTCGAGATCGACCGGCTTGGCAGCCGTACCGACCCAATGCAGCGATACGCCATTGTAGCGCGCAGCGGCAATGCGCATGCCCTTCGGGGCAAAGGCGAGGCCTTCGACGGTGCGCTCTTCGGTAAATTCCTTGGTCGCGCCGCCTGCGAGACGGACGAAAGCGCTCTTGCCATAGGAATAGGCGACAGCACCCTGAGGGCCGGCGGCAAGCTGCGAAATCCACTTGCGCGGCGCGCTGGCAAGCTCGGTCGTGCTGGCGTCGGCCGCGATGCGCAGCACCTTGCCGTCCTCGCCGCCGGAGATCAGGCTCTCGCTGTAGGGATCTCGGATGCAGCTCAGCATGCCCTGATGGGCTTCGGTCACCTTCTCGCCGCCATCGAGACGGTGGAAGGTGCCGGCGGCGTTGGCGAAGAAGGGGATGTCACCTAAAAATTCGACGGCCAGGATATGGCCGTCGAGATCAAACGGCGCAACTGTCGGCATCAGGCTGCCGCCTCGCACGCCTTGAAGGAGGCTTCGAGCTTTTCGCGGTCGAGTTCGCGGCCGATGAAGACGAGGCGGGTCTCATGCTTCTCGCCATCCCGCCAGGGACGCTGATGGTCGCCCTCGACGATCATGTGCACGCCCTGCACGACATAACGCTCGGGATCGTCCTTGAAGGCGATGATGCCCTTGAGGCGCAGGATGTTCGGTCCCTGCGTCTGCGTGATCTTCTGGATCCAGGGGAAGAACCGTTCCGGGTTCATTTCGCCGCCGCGCAGCGAAACCGACTGCACCGTCACGTCATGGATCGGCGACATGGCGCCATGATGATGGTGGTCATGGTCGTGATGGTCATGATCGTGGTCGTGATCATGCGCATGGTGGTGATCGTGGTGGTCGTGATCGCAATCCGGACCGCAGACGTGATCGTCGTGGTCATGATCGAGGAAGTGCGGATCGTTTTCCAGCGCGCGCTCCAGATTGAAGGCACCCTGATCGAGAACGCGTGCGAGATCGACACCGGAGCGGCTCGTCTTGTAGACGCGCGCCGAGGGATTGATGGCGTGGACGATGTCTTCGATCTGCGCCAGCTCTTCCGGTGTCACGAGGTCGGTCTTGTTGATCAGGACGACGTCAGCAAAGGCGATCTGGTCTTCGGCCTCGCGACTGTCCTTCAGGCGCAGCGGCAGATGCTTGGCGTCGACGAGGGCGACAACGGCGTCGAGTTCCGTCTTGGCACGCACGTCGTCATCCATGAAGAAGGTCTGGGCGACCGGAACCGGATCGGCCAGGCCCGTCGTTTCAACGATGATGCCGTCGAAACGGCCGGGGCGGCGCATCAGGCCTTCGACGACGCGGATCAGGTCGCCGCGCACGGTGCAACAGACGCAACCATTGTTCATTTCATAGATCTCTTCGTCGGATTCGACGATAAGGTCGTTGTCGATGCCGATCTCGCCGAACTCGTTGACGATGACTGCATACTTCTTGCCGTGGTTCTCCGACAGGATGCGGTTGAGCAATGTGGTCTTGCCGGCGCCGAGGTAGCCGGTGAGAACGGTGACGGGAATTGGCTTCTGCTGGGTGGGGATCGCGTCGGTCATAAGAACCTCGAGAGATGGCACGCCCGGGGGCGGGGCTGAAAATTCGTCGGTCACATATAAGGAGTTGCGAGCGGCAGTTCAAAGGGTTTTGTATGTTATAAGATCACATCGCGACGGGATGGTTTCAATCAAGCTCTGCTGCGTCGAATGCGTCGACGTCCCCCAGCAGTTCGACCAACCCCTTTACGGAATGTGCAATCAGTGCCTCGCCTTTTTCCGCTGTCGCCAGCGATGCGTTGCCTGCCACGCCTGATGTGCTGAGATCCGACATTTTCCATCCGAAGGCATGTGGGCCGTAAGCACGCAAATGTTTGAAGCGGGCGGCAAGGTCGGACTGGCGGGACGGGAAGTCAGCGGCCTTGGTCACGTCGACCTTATCAGGGTGAAGCGCCAGCATCACCGACGTTTCGATGTCGCCGCCGTGGATGTCGATCGCTTTTGCCTCGGGCGAGATGATACCGGCGGGAACGCCGAAGCGTGCCCAGCTCGTCGCCACCGCCAGCATGTTGAAACGGACGCGAGCTTCCGTCGCAACGATCGTCATCAACGGCGAGTTGCCGCCATGGGCATTCAGCATCACCAGTTTACGAATGCCCATGTCGGAGAGCTTTCGGGCAATGCCCAGCCAGCGTTCGATGGCCTCCCCATATGTCAGCGTTTGCGTGCCCTTCACGTCCATATGCTCGACCGAGTAGCCGACATTTTCGGTCGGTAGGAACGTCACCGGCAGGGCGGCGGGAAGGGTGGCCTTGAGCCGGGCAACGATGCCCTTGGCGATCAGCGTGTCGGTCTCGAAGGGCAGGTGAGGGCCGTGTTGCTCATGCGCGCCGAGCGGCAGAACAGCGATCCATCGGCGGCGGTCTGCAGGCGGCAGGTTCGGATCGTTATCCTCGAAGTCGCGAGAAGGCTCCGTCATCCGGCTAAGACCTCTTGTTTATGACGAGATGATGCGCAATGTCATAACGCAGCGTTCTCAATGCTTAGCGCATAACCCCTTAAATCGAAATCGATTTAGGGGAGACTATTGTGAATGTTCTGGCTCCCTTGCACGGGCAAGGTGCGTGCAACGCAGCAAAGTCAAAGGGATGGCGATGGGGAAGAAGCACAAGGACGGAAAGAAGCAGAAATCCAAGAAGAAGGACCAGACCGAATATACAGTCGTCGATCTTTCGCCGGCTTTGACGCAGGCGGCTCGGTCGATGCGCACGGTCTTGTCGCGCAACCTCCTCGAAAGCGGCCTCTATGCCGGCCAGGACGGCGTCATCCTTTTGCTTGCCGAAAGTGACGGGATGACCGCCGGCGGGCTGGCGCAGAAGCTTGGCGTCAAGGCGCCCACGATGACGCGCACGATCGGGCGCATGGAGGCGCAAGGGTTCCTCGAGCGCAAGGCGGATGCCGACGATGCCCGCCTGACCAAGGTCTATCTGACCGAACTTGGCCGCGGCAGTGTCAAGGCAATCGAAATGGCGTCCTCGGCCTGCGACCGGTTGGCAACCCAGGAATTTTCCGAGAAGGAAATCCGCAATCTTGTCCGTCTGTTGAAGGCAATCGACGGCAACTTGCAGTCCGCCGCCATTCCTCTCGATGAGCCTGAGGAAATCTGACAGATTTGTGAAATTACGAATTGCCTCGCTGCGTTTAATCTTTTAATTAAACATTTTAATAACGCTCGACTCTTCTAATGTCGGGCGCATGAAAAACCGCGCGTTGCCTGGGGAGGACACGTGGCTCAAAAGATAAAGCTTTCGACGATCGCCGAAACGCTCGGCATTTCCACAGCAACCGTATCTCTTGCCTTACGTGACAGCCCGCTCGTGGCTGGCGCCACCCGAGACAAAATCAAGGAACAGGCGCGGGCGCTCGGCTATATCTACAATCGCCGCGCTGCCAGCCTGCGGACGTCCCGCTCCGGCATCATCGGCGTCGTCGTGCACGACATCATGAACCCGTTCTATGGAGAAATCCTGAAGGCGATTGAAAGCGAGCTCGATCGCAGCCGGCACACCTTCATTCTGTCGAACCATTACGACTCCGTCGAAAAGCAGCGCACCTTCATCGAAACGTTGCTGCAGCTCGGTGGCGACGGCGTCATCATGTCGCCGGCAATCGGCACGCCGCCGGAGGATATGCAGCTCGCTGAAGACAACGGCATGCCGGCGATCCTGGTTGCCCGCTCGTTGGACGGATTGGACCTTCCGACCTATCGGGGTGACGACAGCTACGGCATTTCACTCGCAACCAACCATCTGATCGGCCTTGGCCATCGGTCGATCGCCATGATCGGCGGCACCGACCAGACGTCCACGGGGCGCGATCGCTATCAAGGCTACGTCAACGCGCTGCGCAAGGCCGGCATCGATGTGGATCCGGGTCTGCGCATTCCCGGCCCACGCTCGATGCAAGGGGGCTTCGAGGCAGCGGTGCATTTCCTGTCGTTACCGCAAAAGCCGACAGCCGCCGTCTGCTGGAACGATCTCGTCGCGATCGGCCTGATGAACGGCATCGCCCGCGCGGGTCTCGTTCCGGGCAAGGACATCTCCGTCACCGGCTATGACGATCTCGAGGAAGCATCGATATCGATGCCGGCGCTGACGACGGTCTGGAACGGCCAGGCGGAAGTCGGACGTCTTGCAGCCCGCGCGCTTCTCGATCGCCTGGCCGGCAGCCACGAGCCGGACGGCCTCCATCTCATCAAGCCCGAGATGCGCATCCGCCAGTCGACCAGCCCCCATCGTCCGCGCCCGTAAGCAAGCCAAGAGGAAATGCCATGTCCCGCATCGCTGTTGTCGTCCCCGGGAAGATACACGAACGCGTCCTGACACGCCTTAAGGAAGGCTTCGACGTTATCGAAGCCGATCCGGCGACGCTTGACGCGGAGGCCGCGGGCAAGATTCGCGGCGTCGCCGTCTCGGGCACGTTCGACGCGGCTGCGATCGACGGCCTTCCGAATGTCGAGCTGATCTCCAGCTTCGGCGTCGGCTATGACGGCGTTGATGCGAAGCACGCGGCCACTAAGGGCGTGATCGTTACGAACACGCCCGATGTGCTGAACGACGAGGTTGCCGATACTGCGATCGGGCTGTTGCTCAACACGATCCGCGAACTCCCGCGTGCGGAAAATTGGCTGCGTGCCGGTAACTGGAAGCCTGGACAGAACTATCCGCTCTCGCGTTTCTCCCTAAAGGGGCGGCATGTCGGAATCTACGGTCTTGGCCGCATCGGCCAGGAGATCGCCAAGCGTCTCGAGCCGTTCAAGGTCAAGATCAGCTACCATACCCGCACCCGCCACCCGGATGCGCCATACGGCTACTATCCGTCGCTGAAGGATCTCGCCGAGGCCGTCGACACCCTGATTTCCATCGTTCCGAAAACCCCGCAGACCCACAAGACCATCAATGCGGAGATCCTCTCCGCACTTGGCCCTGACGGCGTTTTCATCAATGTCGGGCGTGGCTGGACGGTCGATGAGGATGCGCTTGCTCAGGCCCTGAAGTCCGGAACCATCGGTGCCGCAGGTCTCGACGTCTTCTATGACGAGCCTGATGTGCCGGCTTCTCTGCTCGATCTGCCGAACGCCGTGCTTTTGCCGCACCTCGCGTCAGGCTCGGTGCCAACGCGCAATGCGATGGCGGATCTGGTCGTCGATAATCTCGTTGAGTGGTTCGCAAAGGGCAGACCTTTGACGCCCGTGCCGGAGACGCCGTCAAAGGCGTGAGGCCCCATCTTTTGAGGGCGGGCGAAACGGAAGCTGGCTTGAACGAAGCGGATTGGGAATACATCTATCAGGATGCGGCTCTGTTTACTGCAACCGTGCCGGGTCTTGCTGATCGAACATGGTTAGGAACGAAGCGTCATGAACGAAATGCGACGCAAGCTGACGACCATCTTCTCTGCCGATGTCCAGGACTATACGCGGCTGATGGGCGCCGACGAGGAGGGTACTCTCGCCATGCTCAAGTGGTCGCGCGATGCGATGTCGCGTCTGATCGGCGCGCATGGCGGCCGGGTGATCAATACCTGGGGCGACGGCCTGATTGCCGAATTTCCGAGCGTCGTCGAAGCGGTGCGCGCTGCCATCGACGTCCAGAACGAGCTCGTCGGTATGAATTCTGCCCGGCCGGCGGAGGGACGGATGCTCTACCGGATCGGCATCAATCTCGGCGATGTCATCGCCGAGGGTAACGATATTTATGGTGATGGCGTCAACATCGCCGCCAGGCTTCAGGCCTCGGCACCGGCCGGTGGCATCGTGATTTCCAACACGGTCTATGACCAGGTCCGCAACAAGGTTGCGGTCGGCTTCGACTTTCTTGGGCCGCTGACGGTGAAGAACGTCAGCGAGGCGGTGCCGAGCTATGCTGTGCGGATTGGAGACGACGTGTCGACAGCGCCCGCGCCACCGGCTCATCCGTTACCTGCGGCTGCCGCGCCCGAACCGAGCCAGCCCTTTGGTCCGAGGGTGCGGAAGATTGGCGGCGTGTTCGCAGTTATCGCCATCGCTTTGATCGCGATCAATCTCGTGTCGTGGCAGGGCGTCTTCTGGGCCGTCTGGCCGCTTCTCGGCCTTGCCTTCGTCTCGGCGATGGCCTGGGTCCGCAGGCAGAGCCGTTTTGACCAGCGTATTGCTGGATTGGTCGTCATCGGCATTGGCATCGTCATGATCAATCTGTTGGCATGGCATGGGGTGTTCTGGGCGATATGGCCGCTGCTAGGCTTGGCGGTCACCGTCGGCCTGCGATGGGCCATGCGAGGGTAAAGGTCAACGCTCCTGCTCTCGCTTCCCTTGCGGTTCGAATGATCTCGTCAGGCCCGTGGTCACTCTATCGCCATCCGGCAGGGCCAACGATCTGCCGCGCGCCCGCATGGGACAAATTGATTCGACTGCCTGCGACTGCTGTGATCCACTCGCCACGTTCTATTGCCATCTCAAAGTATCCAAACCAGGGAGCTGAACATGGGCAATACTTCTGTGCAGAGCGAGGCGATGGTCAGGACTCCGGCAATGCGGACGGCCGACATGAAGCTTGAGGTCATCGTCGTCCCGGTGTCGGACGTCGACCGCGCCAAGCAGTTTTATGGCAATCTCGGTTGGCGGCTCGACGCCGATGTCGTCACGGGCGACGATTTCCGGGTCATTCAATTCACACCTCCGGGTTCGCCGTGTTCTGTCATCTTCGGCAAGAATGTGACGGCCGCCGTGCCCGGTACGGCGCAGGGGCTCCATCTCATCGTCTCCGACGTGGAGGCGGCTCGCGCCGAGCTTGTGAAGTATGGCGTAGATGTGAGCGAAGTTTTCCATGATGCTGGCGGCGTATTCCATCATGCCGGCGAGAATGCCCGATTGACGGGACCGCATCCGGGACATCGCAGCTACGCCTCTTTTGCGTCGTTCAGCGATCCCGATGGCAACGGCTGGCTGTTCCAGGAAGTGACAGCGCGATTGCCTGGCCGAATAGACGCCGACGAAACGTTGTTTGCGTCATCAACCGATCTTGAGGCAGCTTTGCGCCGGGCGGCGGCCGCCCATGGAGAGCACGAGAAGCGCATCGGCAAGCACGATGATGACTGGCCCACCTGGTATGCGGCGTACATGGTCAGCGAACAGGCAGGCAGGCCCCTGCCGTCGTGAGTTGCTCGATGACGCGTCGGCGATTTGCGGGTCGATCAGGCGGAGGTCTTTTCGCCCGCTTTTGAGAGTTTGGCTGCAGCGTAGCCCCTCACCGCATCGCCGAAGGCGGTGAAGATCTGCTTCGATGGCTCGTCGGTCTCAGCCCAGTATTCCGGATGCCATTGAACCCCGACCGCAAAGGCCGGAGCATCGATCACGGACACGGCCTCGATCGTACCGTCTTCGGCCACCGCCTCCATTTGCAGGCGCGGCGCGGTCTTGGCGATGGCCTGGCGATGAAGAGAGTTCACCCTAATCTCGCCCGGGCCGACGATGCCCGCGATGCAGGAGCCTTCCTTGACGAAGACGCTCTGGCGGATCGCGTACTTGCTGTCACGGTCCACCTCGGCCGGCGTGCGGTGATCCCATATGCCCGGCTGGGTCTGGATCTCGCTGGCGAGCGTGCCGCCCAGCGCGACGTTGAGCTCCTGAATGCCGCGGCAGATTGCGAGCAGCGGAATGGCGCGGTCGATGGCGCGGCGGATCAGCGGCAGGCTTGTTGCGTCACGCGCGATATCGAAGGGCCCGTCGGCGTCGGTCGCGGTTGCGCCGTAGTAAGACGGGTGCACGTTGCTGGCCGAGCCCGAGACGAGAACGCCGTCGACGCGGTCCAGGATCGCGTCCGTGCCGTAGCCTTCCTCGAACGCCGGAATGATGAAGGCCATGACGCCAGCGGCGTTCAGCGCAGCGCGGACATATTGATGTTGGACGGCGTGCCATGTGGCACCGTCGAAGGTGCGGATATCGGCAGGAACGGCGACGATCGGCTTCGTCATTTTAACCCCGGTCGGTAGATGCGGTTCGTTATTGTGAGAGCCGAGAACGGCTTGGAAGTCAACGTCTCGGCGCAATCGCGGGCGGAATTGCGGCGTTGTCGGCCGGTTGCTCGGGCGTGTCTTGCCTAACTCGCTGATTTTGATGCAAATGCGCTCGGCGCCATATTGCCGTCGTGATGCCAAAGACTAATGGGACAGTGCTTGAAACACGGTCGCCACCGTGCTTAGGTTTCCGCCATTGCTGCGGGCAGAGATGAGGGTTCACCTCGCAGCACCATCTATACGGGAGGTTTTTGATGGATCGTCGTTCATTCATGAAGAAAGCAGGAACCGCCGGGGCCGGCGCGATCGCTGCTGCGGGTACATTGGCGGCGCCCGCCATTGCACAAGAGAACCCTAAGATTTCCTGGCGCATGACGTCGTCATTCCCGAAGAGCCTCGATACGATCTATGGCGCGGCGGACGATATCTCTAAGCACCTTGCCGCAGCGACCGATGGCAACTTCACCATCCAGCCCTTTGCCGCAGGCGAAATCATTCCGGGCCTGCAGGCGGCTGATGCCGTCAGCGCCGGCACGGTCGAGGCTGCGCATACCTGCTCCTACTATTTCGTCGGCAAGGATCCGACCTACGCGATCGGCACGGCAATCCCGTTCGGTCTCAACGGACGCCTGACCAATGCCTGGTTCTACGAAGGCAACGGCAACAAGCTGATGAACGAGTTCTACGCCACGCAGGGCATTTACGGCCTGCCGGCGGGTAATACGGGTGCTCAGATGGGCGGCTGGTTCCGCAAGGAAATCAATACGCTTGACGATCTGAAGGGCGTCAAGATGCGTATCGCCGGTCTTGCCGGCCAGGTCATCAGCAAGGTTGGCGTCATTCCGCAGCAAATCGCCGGCGGCGACATCTATCCGGCCCTCGAAAAGGGTACGATCGACGCTTCCGAATTCGTCGGCCCCTACGACGATCTGAAACTCGGCCTGCACAAGGTTGCGAAGTACTACTACTATCCCGGCTGGTGGGAAGGCGGTCCGACCGTTCACGCCTTCTTCAATCTGGAAAAGTGGAACAGCCTGCCGAAGCACTATCAGGCGGCGCTGACCGATGCCTGTGCCTTTGCCAACACCAACATGATGGCGAAATACGATGTGAAAAACCCGCCGGCGCTGAAGCAGCTGGTATCGGAGGGCGCGACGCTGCGGCCCTTCAGCCAGGACATCTTGGAAGCTTGCTTCCAGGCGGCCCTCGGCATCTATGCCGAGATTTCGGCATCCAACCCGTATTTCAAGAAGATCTACGAGGATCAGACCGCGTTCAAGCGCGATGCCTACCTCTGGGCGCAGCTGTCGGAATACACGTTCGACACGTTCATGATGATCCAGCAGCGGGCCGGCAAGATCTGAGCGCTGGTTCAGGCCGAGACAAGAAAAAGCCCCGGATAGTTCGGGGCTTTTTTGTTGTCAGTTGATCTTGGGTGGTTGGCTGAGATCGGTGGCCGGTGGCGCGGGAGTTGCCGGCGCGGGCGCCGGTGGCTGGCCGGGCAGGCCATTCAGCGGCGGCAAGGTCAGGCCGGGCATCTGTGGTGAAGCGCCGCCCGGTGTTCCCAGCGGTGGCAGCGACAAGCCGTTGCCGCCGAAGCCGGGCACCTCGATCTTGATCGAGTTCGGATCGATCTTCGGCCCCTTGTCGAGCCAATAGGTTACCGATTGTGGCCAGAAAATCACGATCGCAACCAGGACCAGTTGCATGCAGACCCAGGGAAGGGCACCCATGTAGATATCCGAGGTCTTGACGCTGCGATCGGCGATGGAGCGCAGGTAGAAGAGCGCGAAGCCGAAGGGCGGATGCATGAAGCTCGTCTGCATGTTGACGCAAATCAGCACGCCGAACCAGATCAGGTCGATGCCGAGCGCCGAAGCAACCGGTGCCAGCATCGGGATGACAATGAAGGCGATCTCGAAGAAATCGAGGAAGAAGGCCAGCACGAAGATGAAGATGTTGACGAAGATCAGGAAGCCGACGGGGCCGCCGGGGATACCCGACAGCATGTGCTCGATCCAGCGCGAGCCATCCATGCCCTGGAAGACGAGGCTGAAGCAGGTCGAGCCGATCAGGATCATCACTACCATCGAGGTGATGTGCATAGTGGAGCGCATCGCTTCCTGCATCAGCGGCCAGGTGAGACGGCGATGGATGGCGGCAAGCACCATGGCGCCGACGACGCCAAGCGCACCGGCTTCGGTGGGCGTCGCCAGTCCCATGAAGATCGTGCCGAGGACGAGGAAGATCAGCACGATCGACGGCACCATTCCCGACAGCACCTTCAGGAGCAGCCCCCAGGTGAAGTCGCCGCGCACTTCCTTCGGCAGCGGCGGCACGGTGGCGGGCTTCAAGATCGACAGGATCAGGATATAGCCCATGAAGATCGCGACCTGCAGGATCGACGGGCCAATAGCGCCGAGATACATGTCGCCGACCGATTTGCCGAGCTGGTCGGCAAGCACGACGAGCACGAGGGACGGCGGAATGACCTGGGTGATGGTGCCGGAGGCGGCGATGACGCCGGTGGCGAGCCGTGGGCTGTAGCCATAACGCAGCATGATCGGCAGCGAAATGACGCCCATGGTAATGACCGAGGCAGCAACGGTGCCGGTGATGGCACCGAGCACGGCGCCGACAAGGATCACCGCGTAGGCAAGGCCGCCCGGAATGCGGCCGAACAGCTTGCCGGTTCCCTCGAGCAGGTCCTCGGCCAGGCCGCAGCGCTCCAGGATGGCGCCCATGAAGGTGAAGAAGGGGATGGCGAGCAGCAGGTCGTTGGAGACGATGCCGAAGAAGCGCAGCGGCAGCGCTTGCAGGAAGGCTTCGCTGAAATGTCCGGTGGCGATGCCGATAATGCCGAAAAACAGGCCGACGGCAGCCAGCGAAAAGGCGACCGGAAAGCCGTAGAGCATGAAGAGGACCATGCCCACGAACATGGCCGGCGGAATGATGCCGAAATCAAACAATGGTGTTCCTCCCGGTCCGGCTTACTGCAGCGGCTTTTCGTATTTTGTATCGATCAGGATGTAGCCGGTGAGGGCAGCAATCCTCTTGATCAACTCCGAGATGCCCTGAAGGGATAGCAACCCGAAGCCGAGGAGGAGAATGAGCTTGACCGGCCAGCGGATCAGGCCGCCGGCATTGGCGGAAATCTCATGCTGCTGGTAGGAGGAGAGGAAGAACGGCCAGCAGAGCCAGGTCAGGAAGATGCAGGCCGGGATCAGGAACACGATCAGGCCGATGATGTCGATCCAGATCTTCGTCTTGTCCGAGACCGCGCCGTAGATCAGGTCCACGCGCACGTGCTCGTTCATGCGCAGCGTAGGAGCAGCGCCCAGCACGACGATGAAGGCGAAGAGATACCATTGGATCTCGAGCCAGCCGTTGGAGCTGTAGCTGAAAGAATAGCGGATCAGTGCGTTGGCGGCGCTGATCAGACAGCAGAACAGCACCATGTATTCGGATAGTTTGCCCATGAATTGGCTGACCGCATCGATCAACCGGCTGACGGTCAACAAAGCCGGCATGCCTTCCCCCTGTTATGTCGCGCGTTTTTATGCGCCTTTTATCTTTTCACGGGTTTAGACCACGGCTCTTCAAATTGGAAGATTAAAGGGGGCGTGTTGGAATATAGTCGTATAGACCCTCCCAGACGCGCGTGGCGTTAATCGTGGAGCGGCAAGACAACCTATGGCTAGCCGCACAAGCCCGAAAACTTCTCCGAATGGCTGCATAAGTCCTTGCAAACGCTAAAATTCATCCCAGGGTTTTGAAAAATTCGACAAAATGTATCGATTACCCGAAATCAATTTTTAAAGGGTTGCGGGTAAGGTTTCGCCGCACAGGGAAAGTATGGATGAAGCCACATAACCCGAACAGGGTCCCTACCGACGTTTATCTGTCGTTTGTCAGCTCCCTCTTCGGGAATCGCATGACACTCGTCGCGGGCGTCGTCGTGCATGTGGTTGCCTTCCTCGCCGTTGCCCTGAAAACCAGTTCTCCATTCTATGTCGTCCTGTCGGTCGGTTTCCTTGCGGTTTTCGCTGGTCGGATGGTCACCTTCCGCATGTTCGACAAGGTCGACAAGCGGACGCTCTCGCGCGAGCAGATCGAACATTGGGAAACCGTCTACGTCATCGGTGCCGCGTCCACCGCGACCATCCTCGGCATCGGCAGCGGTTACGCGATCTTCATCCTGCAGGATCCCTTCGCCGAGCTCGCCTGCATCGCGGTCACCATGGCGTCGATGGTCTCCGTCGTCGGCCGAAACTATGGATCGCAAAAGGCGATCGACCTGCAGACGCTGGCCTGCTGTCTGCCGATGATCATCTGCAGCCTGATGGCGCTCGACTTCTATCGTGCGATCCTGTCGGCTTTCCTCATTCCGTTCGGCCTGACGACGCGGGCAATGGCCAACGGCGTGCGCGAGTTCCTCTATGAGAACGTCATTGCGCGTCGCGAGATCTCGATGATCGCCGACCGCTTCGACACGGCACTCAACAACATGCCGCATGGCCTGGTGATGGTCGATCCGGAAAACCGTATCCAGGTTATCAACCGCAAGGCCTGCGACCTTCTGAAGATCGGCGACCCTGAGCGGCTGAAGGAACGCGACCTCGGCGCGGTGCTGCGCTACGGCGCCCGCTACAGCTTTATGGATTCCACGCAGCCGGAGTTGATCCTGCGGCAGATGACGCATGTCGCCGAGGGCAAGCTTTCGCGCACGCTGATTCACTTTCCAGAGGATCTGTCGCTGGAGTTTTCGGCGAGCCGCCGCGCCGATGGCGGTGCCGTCTTGATTTTCGAAGACGTGTCGAGCCGCGTGAAGGCGGAGCAGAAGATCCTGCACATGGTTCGCTTCGATGCGCTGACCGGTCTGCCGAACCGCGAATACTTCAGCCATCTCGTGCAGGACTACCTGACCAAGCACCAGAAGAAGCGCGGCCCCGTCGCCTTCATGGTTCTCGATATCGACGAGTTCAAGCATGTTAACGATATGCGCGGCCACATCACCGGCGACCGGTTGCTGTGCGCCATCGCAAGCCGTATCGCCAAGCAGGCGGGCAAGGCCATCGTCGGCCGCTTGATGGGTGACCAGTTCATTCTCTTCTTCCCGCATGCGAAGGACCTGGCCACGCTCGACGCGGAGATTCACCGTTTCCATGAGAGCATCCAGGGCAATTACGAGGCGGATGACGTCACCTTCCTCGTTTCGCTGAGTGCCGGCTTTGCGATCCTGGAAAGCGATGCCTTCGCGATGGAGGAGTGGAGCATCAAGGCTGATCTCGCCCTCTTCGAGAGCAAGTCGAAGCAGCGCGGCGGCATTGCCGGCTTCGAACGCGAGATGGACGGTCGCTATATCGAGCAGCAGAAGCTCAAGGCGGATCTGCGCGAAGCGATCGGCAACCAGGGTCTGAGCGTTGCCTACCAGCCGATGTTCAAAGCGGACGGAACGCGCATCGAATGTGCCGAGGCGCTGGCGCGCTGGGTGCATCCCGAAAAGGGCGCGATCCCACCGGATGTCTTCATTCGCCTTGCCGAAGAGATGGGCATCATCTCCGACATCACCCGCTTTATCCTGATGAAGGCGTGCAAGGACTGCATGAGCTGGCCGGATCATATCGCGGTTTCGGTCAACCTGTCGGCGCGCGATCTGCGTGACGCCGACATTCTTGCCGTGGTCGCGGAAGCGCTCGAGGCCTCGGGCCTCGAGCCAGCGCGACTGCATCTGGAGATCACCGAAAGCTGCCTGATCGACGAGCCGGCTGCGGTGCGCGCGATTCTCGCCGAACTTAGGGCACGCGGGATCACGATTGCGATCGACGACTTCGGCACCGGCTTCTCCAGCCTCAGCTATCTCGACACGCTGCCGCTCGACATCGTCAAGATCGACCGCTCGTTCCTGCGCAACATCGTCGAGGACGGGCGTCGGCTCAAGCTGCTGCGCGGCACCGTCAACCTGGCGCGCGAACTCGGTCTGAAGATCGTCACCGAAGGTGTCGAGACCACCGAGCAACTGGCCTTGCTCAACAAGTATCGCGCCACCGATCTCGTGCAGGGCTACGTTTTCTCGCCGGCAGTTCCGGCGCAGAACATCGCCATCCTCTCCCAAAGCCTCAGTCGCCGTACGGCGCCGCGTCGTCGTTCGAAAGTTGCATAAGCCTGCTCGCTCTTGCAGCCGAGGATGCATCGCGCAAACGCTGCGCCGTTAACCTTAACAATTCAAATATAATGCAAATTCTCGCACCGTTCTTGCTCTTCCGCCGGTTCCATATGATTAATGCTTCGTTAACAGCGAACCGAGTAACTATGGCAGACAACCCTTTAAAGACGAGTGATTTCAGCAGCAAACTCCTCGAAATAATGAACCACGTCGAATACCGTCGCGTCGAAAGCGGCGAGGATATGGAAGAGGTGGAGCGCCTGCGCTACAAGGCCTACAAGGCCCGTGAAGTGCTTCCGGTCGCCGCCAAAAGCATGATCGACGAGGCCGATTTCGACAGTCAGGCCTATGTTTTCGGACTGTACTATTATGAACAGCTCGTCAGCACGATCCGCATCCATCACGTGACGCCGGACCATCGTGTCTCACAATCGGGCGGTATCTTTCCGGTGGAAATGGATGCATTTTTGGATGCCGGACTGAGCCTGATCGATCCGGCGCGCTTCGCTGCGGATCCGGAACTCAGCACGGAAATGCCGTGGATTCCCTATCTTACGCTGCGTCCGAACATCGTCGCTGCCGCGCATTTTCGCGCGGACCGTGTAATGCAGCACGTGCGCCCGGCGCATGCGGCCTTCTACAAGCGTGTCTTCTATGCCGATACCGTCGTCGCGAGCCGCATGACCGAGACCTACGGCTTCGATCTGACGCTGATGGCGACCAATGTCATCGAGGTCGGCCGAAAGCTCCTGACGCGCTATCCCTTCTTCATCTCCAGCGCCAGCGAGCAGCGCATGATGTTCTCGCGCACTCCCAATGACACGCTGCCGCCGCTCACCATCATTCCGACGGCACGTTTCATGGCTGAAGGCGATCTCGGAACCGATCTTCCGCTGTGATCCCATCCGCTTGAATTTGGCTGAGAATGCAGGCCTGCCTGTGGCATTCTCATGCATTGCGCTTTATCAAAGCTTTGTGTAATCCCTCTGCAGGGAAATTCCCTCGCGGGAGCGAGGGAATCACGGCAGTCGACCGGCCGCATTGCTTTATCGGCCGGGAAGTTTGAGGGAGACGATATTCATGGCTGAGCATCACACCGGACCTGCCGAAGTTGGCGCGCCGATGGATTACAAGGAACATGAGCAGACTTACAGCATGTTCCTTGCCGCAGCGAAGTACGGCACGCTGTTTCTTGTCGCTCTGCTGCTCGGCATGACCGCTGGCTTCTTCACCGGGGCTGGCTTCCTTGGCGGACTCGTCGTCCTGCTGATCGTCTTTATCGCTGGCCTCGTTCTGCTGCGCTAAGCGCGGCGTGGGAGGGGCGCTTTTCCAGAGCTTTGACTGAATATTCGGACTGAGCAGGGAGGACCTGCGGCAGGCTGGCTGACCCGGAGGAGGGGGCGGTTGGGCAATATTGTTTTTGTCGCGAAAGAAACCACGGGAGATGAGACGCGCGTCGCTGCGTCCGTCGAAACCGTAAAGAAGATGGTAGGGCTCGGGCTCGACGTCGTCGTCGAGACCGGAGCGGGGACCAAGTCGAAAATTCCGGATGCGGAGTTCGAAGCGATCGGGGCACGGATCGGCTCCGTCGGTGCTGCGGCCACGGCCGATGTAGTGCTGAAAGTGCGCCGTCCCACGGACGAAGAGATCGGTGGCTACAAGAGCGGCGCGATCGTGATTGCGGTCATGGATCCCTACGGTAACGACGAAGCGATCACCGCCATGGCCAAGGCCGGGCTCTCCAGCTTCGCCATGGAACTGATGCCGCGCATCACGCGCGCGCAGTCAATGGACGTTCTTTCCTCGCAGGCAAACTTGGCAGGTTACCAGGCAGTCATCGAAGCGGCGGCGGTTTATGATCGGGCCATGCCGATGATGATGACGGCCGCCGGCACCGTTCCGGCGGCCAAGGTCTTCGTCATGGGCGCCGGCGTTGCCGGGCTGCAGGCGATCGCCACGGCTCGTCGTCTCGGTGCTGCGGTCTCGGCGACCGACGTTCGCCCGGCGGCGAAGGAACAGGTTGCTTCCCTGGGTGCGAAATTCATCGCCGTCGAGGATGAAGAGTTCAAGGCCGCCGAGACGGCTGGCGGATACGCCAAGGAAATGTCCAAGGAATACCAGGCGAAGCAGGCGGCTCTTGTGGCCGATCACATCGCCAAGCAGGACATCGTCATCACCACGGCGCTGATCCCCGGACGCCCGGCACCGAAGCTCGTGTCGCGCGAGATGCTGAAGTCGATGAAGCCGGGTGCGGTCGCCGTCGACCTCGCCGTCGAGCGCGGCGGCAATATCGAAGGCGTCAAGCCGGGCAAGGTCGCAGACGTCGACGGCGTGCGCGTCATCGGCTTTGCAAACATGGCCGGCAGGATTGCCGCCAGTGCCTCTCAGCTCTACGCCAAGAACCTCGTCACCTTCCTCGAGACCATGGTCAACAAGGAAACGAAGACGATTGCTCTCAATCTCGAGGACGAGCTGATCAAGGCGACGATGCTGACGCATGCGGGCAATGTCGCGCACCCGGCGTTCGGCGGTGCGAAGAAGGGGGATAACTGATGGCCAGTGAAGCAATGGACAAGGCGCTGGAGCAGCTGAACCAGGCTGTGAACGCGGTGACGGCTGCTGCTGCTCATGCCCCCGAAGCGGCAAGTGCCGCAACCGGCGGCGCGATCGATCCCTTCGTGTTCCAGTTCGCGATCTTCGTGCTGGCGATCTTCGTCGGCTATTACGTCGTCTGGTCGGTGACGCCGGCGCTGCACACGCCGCTGATGGCGGTCACCAATGCGATCTCTTCGGTCATCGTCGTCGGCGCGCTTCTGGCGGTCGGCATTTCGACGAGTGGGCTTGCGACCGGCTTCGGCTTCATCGCCCTCGTCCTCGTCTCGGTGAACATCTTCGGCGGCTTCCTTGTCACCCAGCGCATGCTGGCGATGTACAAGAAGAAGGACAAGTGAGGACCGCATGACCAGTATCGCAGCCTTCCTTTATCTTGTTTCCGGCGTTCTCTTCATCCTGGCATTGCGTGGGCTTTCCCATCCGGCCACCAGCCGCAAGGGAAATCTCTACGGCATGGCCGGCATGGCGATCGCCATCCTCACCACGCTGACGCTGGCAACGCCGTCCTTCGGCGGTTTCGTGCTGATCGTTCTCGGCCTTGCCATCGGCGGCGGTGCGGGCGCCTATATCGCCCGCGTCATTCCGATGACTTCGATGCCGCAGCTGGTCGCCGGCTTCCACTCGCTGGTCGGCCTTGCCGCCGTGCTGGTGGCGGCGTCGGCGCTCTATACGCCGTCTTCCTTCGGCATCGGCAACATCGGTGAGATCCATACCGAGGCGCGGATCGAAATGGCGCTCGGTGTCGCGATTGGTGCGTTGACCTTCACCGGCTCGATCATCGCCTTCCTGAAGCTTGACGGGCGCATGTCCGGCAAGCCGATCCTCCTGCCTTTCCGGCATCTGATCAACATCGCTCTCCTGGCGCTGATTGTGCTCTTCATCATCGGCCTGGCCGCGACGGAAAGCCATGTTGACTTCTGGGCGCTCGTCGCGCTGTCGCTGGCGCTCGGCGTGCTTTTGATCGTGCCGATCGGCGGCGCCGATATGCCTGTCGTCGTGTCGATGCTGAATTCCTATTCGGGATGGGCAGCGGCCGGTATCGGCTTCACGCTCGGCAACCTGGCGCTGATCATCACCGGTGCGCTCGTCGGCTCTTCCGGTGCGATTCTGTCCTACATCATGTGCAAGGGCATGAACCGCTCGTTCATTTCGGTCATCCTCGGTGGCTTTGGCGGCGAAACGGCTGCAGGCGGCACGGACAATTCCGACAAAACGGTCAAGCTCGGCTCGGCGGAAGATGCCGCTTATCTGATGGCGAACGCCTCCAAGGTCATCATCGTGCCGGGCTACGGCATGGCGGTGGCGCAGGCGCAGCATGCACTTCGTGAAATGGCCGACAATCTGAAGAAGAACGGTGTCGAGGTGAAATACGCGATCCATCCGGTCGCCGGCCGCATGCCGGGCCACATGAACGTACTGTTGGCCGAAGCGAACGTGCCTTACGACGAGGTCTTCGAACTCGAGGATATCAATTCGGAATTCGCGCAGGCGGATGTCGCCTATGTCATCGGCGCCAACGACGTTACCAATCCGGCGGCGCGCGACGACAAGACCTCGCCGATCTACGGCATGCCGATCCTCGACGTCGACAAGGCCAAGACCTGCCTCTTCGTCAAACGCTCGCTCGGCTCCGGCTATGCCGGCATCGACAATACGCTGTTCTATAAGGACGGCACGATGATGCTGCTCGGCGATGCAAAGAAGGTGACCGAGGAAATCAACAAGGCGATCGGCCACTGAGGCCTCGTCGGGTTGCTGATCGGAGCGAGGGCGCGGCTTTCGATCCACGCCGTTGTTTTGCCCCGTAACCGGCAGAGCGGTTGGTTCAATCGGACGGACGATGTGGTCTTAGGCGGCGCATTGCTCCACGTGAATAGAAAGGAGAGAGGCAGGGGCCTCTCTCCTTCTCGGCGCGACCTGCGATCAGGTGGCAGCCGGCGCCAGCGTCAGTTTCTCCACGCCGAGCGCGAGGTTCAGGCCTTCCTGGGCCTGCACGTTCAGTGGCTGGAGCATGAAGGATTGGTTGGTACCACCGGCAATCACCTTGGCACCTGCACCCGCGCCGAAGCTCGCATCGGCCCCTACGCCGTAATACTCACCGGCCAGCGCGTAGTCGGCAATATCGGTTCCGGTCTTGGCCAGAACCTGCCATATCATGACTGTCTTGCCGGTCTGGCCGACATCCAGGCCGAATTTCTGAATCGTTCCGGCATAGACGACCTTGGGTCCCCCTTCCGCCGGCGTGTAGGTGCAGAGCAGGTTCTTCTGCGAGGTGACGATCAATCCCTGACCGCCCTCCGATCCGCAGACGAGCTGACCGAGCGTGATGTAATTTGCGGCACTTGCCGGGTTTGCGATGGCGGCTACTGCGGCAGCCGCCGCGGCAATCATCGTTTCCCTGAACATGGTCTTCTCCAATGAAAGAACACAAGGGGTAAACACCAGCATTTGCGGGCTTTTCCTT
>NZ_JAIQXS010000023.1:0-85158 GCF_020166565.1 Rhizobium sp. 3T7 | reverse complement strand
CTGAATAAGCCCCCGGATGCGCTTGAATTCGCCAGCGATTCGACCGCAATCTACTCAGCGTTCGTAAATAGTGAACCCCGGCGAACAATAAAATGTCTGCCAATTCCCGCTTCGAGGCAAGCTGAAAGCGCATCCAAGCGGACGAGGGACCGTCCATGAATGAACAGTCGATTGCGTTGGAGGAAAGCTGGAGAGAGGCTCTCGCCGGCGAATTCGCTAGTCCTTACATGCAGCAGCTCAAGGCATTCCTCGCCGCCCAGAAACAGGGAGGCAAGCGGATATTTCCCAAGGGATCGGAGTACTTCCGCGCCCTTGACCTGACGCCGCTGGCGGACGTCAAGGTTGTTGTCTTGGGGCAGGATCCTTATCACGGGCTCGGCCAGGCGCATGGCCTTTGTTTCAGCGTTCGACCGGGCGTTCGAATCCCACCGTCGCTCGTCAATATCTACAAGGAAATGCAGAGCGATCTGGGCATTCCGCCGGCTCGGCACGGATTTCTGGAATATTGGGCGCGCCAGGGCGTCCTGTTGCTGAACAGTGTCCTGACAGTTGAGGAGGCCCAGGCTGCGTCGCACCAGGGCAAGGGCTGGGAGCGCTTCACCGACGCTGTCATCCGCAAGGTCAATGATGAATGTGATGCCGTCGTCTTCATGCTCTGGGGCTCCTATGCCCAGCGCAAAGCCGCCTTCGTGGACACGTCACGTCATCTGGTGTTGAAAGCGCCGCATCCATCACCGCTTTCCGCGCACAACGGGTTCTTCGGCTGCGGCCATTTTTCCAAGGCTAATGCCTTTTTACAGGCACGCGGCCGGCTGCCGATCGATTGGCAGCTGCCTGCGGCCCCACATGATGTCTAGGCTCTTTCTGAACGATTTTATCTTGTCGTTCACAAAAAAGAGACAATGCGTTCCGGTCGACGGGACTATTCCGATTGGCCGTTAGCGATCATCTATACCCCATCCGAAGCCCGCGAGGCGGGCAAGAAAGGGGTCTCAAATGCTCGACCAAATTAAGGGCCTCCACCACGTCACATCGATGGCGGAGGATGCCCGCATTAACAACCAGTTCTTCACCAACGTGCTCGGCCTGCGCCGCGTAAAGAAGACCGTGAATTTCGACGCGCCCGACGTCTATCACCTCTATTATGGTGACGAGACCGGTGCGCCCGGCACGATCATGACATACTTCCCGTTCCCGAAGATGCCGCAGGGTCGCCCTGGAACCGGCGAAGTCGGAACCACGGTTTTCTCGGTCCCGCAGGGCTCGGTCGGCTTTTGGAGCGATCGCCTGAACAAACTTGAGGTCACCGGTCTGAAAACCGAGGAAACGTTCGGTGAAAAGCGCCTGAACTTTGCCGGTCCTGATGGCGACGGTTTTGCCCTTGTCGAAGTCAAGGATGACAATCGGCTGCCCTGGACGCACGGCGGCATCAGCGAGGATCATGCGATCCGCGGGTTCCACTCGGTTGCCATGCGATTGCGCGATGACGGTGCCACGTCGGAACTGCTGAAGTTCATGGGCTACGAAGTCCAGCAAGAACGCGATGGCGTCAAGCGTCTGACCATTCCGGGTGGAAATGGCGCGCATCTCGTCGATCTTGAAATGATGCCGAACGTTTCACGCGCTTTGCCGGGTGCCGGTTCAGTCCACCATGTCGCCTTCGCCGTAGAAAACCGCGAGAAGCAGCTCGAAGTACGCAAGGCTTTGATGGACACTGGCTATCAGGTGACGCCCGTCATCGATCGCGACTACTTCTGGGCGATCTACTTCCGTACGCCGGGCGGCATCCTGTTCGAGATCGCGACCAACGAGCCGGGTTTCAACCGTGACGAGGACACTGCGCATCTTGGCGAAGCATTGAAGCTGCCACAGCAGCATCAGCACCTGCGCGCTCTTATCGAGCAGCACCTGCAGCCACTTGAAGCGTAAGGAGACGCGCGATGACCGATAACAGCTATGTGCACCGGCTGCAGGTCGGTGCACCTGGAAAGCCCATCCTGTTCGTATTGCACGGAACGGGCGGCGACGAAAACCAGTTCTTCGATTTCGCGCGGCGCCTGCTGCCGGAATCGACGATCGTCTCGCCGCGCGGCGACGTCTCGGAGTTTGGTGCGGCGCGTTTCTTCAAACGCACTGGCGAGGGCGTCTACGACATGACAGACCTTGCCCGCGCAACGGAGAAGATGGTCGCTTTTGTCGGAACGCTGGCGAAAGAACATGAGGCGACCGATATCCTCGGACTTGGCTTCTCCAACGGGGCAAATATTCTTGCCAACGTGTTGATCGATAAGGGACTGTTCGATGCATCGGTGCTGATGCATCCGCTGATCCCGTTTCAGCCGAAGGCGAACACCGCACTGGCTGGGCGCAAGATACTGATCACCGCCGGTGAGCGCGACCCGATCAGCCCTGCGCCCGTCACGAGGGCCTTGGTCGACTATTTCGGAGCCCAGAATGCTTCTGTCACGACGGAATGGCATGCAGGCGGGCACGATATCCGGCAGAACGAAATCGACGCCATTCACAGGTTCTTCGAGCCATATCGCTAGGCGGCTCTTGTCGGATGGCCCATCGGCCATCCGATGGGCCTCATTCGAATGCGGAGGGGGATAATCCACTCGCCCCGATCGAGCCGTCCTATCCGAGAAAAGGCCTGGTGTTCGGTATCATGGCCATTCTGGCGTTGGGCACCGGCGTTGTTGGCGCCTTGTTGCGGGAGTTCTTTATTGGCGGCTTCACGAGCGAAGATCAGGAGCGGGCGGGGATATTTGGTAGGCAACGAGTGGGATTCGCCGAAACGGGCAAGGCGTTTTGCGGCGGCTCGTTTGGAAGGCAAGAGTAAGGTCGTCGTTCTGGTGGCCGCTGTGCCCATTGAAAGAGATGGTATAAGGTCGATTGCGGCGGCACCAACGGGTCGGTGTCGCCGGGCTATTGCTGGGTATGCGCGGTTCCGATCAATCCGCACCTATCACATGCGCTGCGAGACAACAGAGAGTACCAAAGCGGAGTTTCGAAATTGAGTGTTGCCTTCGTCAAAGAAGAAAGTGCCGAAGCTGCTTCAGAAACGCTTTTGCCTGACCGTCCAATTTCGCCGCATCCGAACCTCGTTACGGAAGCGGGATTGAAGGCTCTGGAATTGCAGCTGCAGCAAGCTCGCGAGGCCTATGATGCTGCGAGCACAATCGAAGACGTGAACGAACGACGCCGGCAGGCCGCGAACCCGTTGCGGGATCTACGCTACTTTGCTGCACGGGTCCGCACGGCGCAGGTTATCCCTGATCCGATTTCATTTGGTACCGTTGCCTTTGGAAGCACCGTGACCTTCAGCCGAGACGACGGGCGCGTGCAGACATATCGGGTCGTGGGAGAGGACGAAGCTGATCCCAAAGCCGGATCGATTTCCTTCGTATCGCCGGTGGCAAGAACTCTCATCGGCAAAACCGTTGGAGATGTGGTCGGTGTCGGGGGTCAAGAGCTTGAGGTCATCGCCATCTCGTAGGTGTCTTCATTTTGGCATGCTGCGAATGCGACGGCCTTACAAGACTTTTCGAACAGGCTATGGGTCTCTAATTCTGAAGCTGGCCGCGTCTTCATGTTCTCTTAAGTAATTATCTTGAGATTGTAATCTCGCTGTTCCATGATGATTGCGATGCGAAGAATTTCGGGTCGTGCTTCATGACGATCGCTGCAGATCGCCTTAGCCGTGAACATGTTGCTTCGCCGTCGGCTGTCTTTACGGCTGTTGGACTTTGATCTTTATTTGTTTCGCAGGTGCTTGCTTGCGGTCGATCTGATTTAGGGACGTTGTATGAATTCGGAGTTTGCCGTTCGCCCGATGCGACCCGGTGAGTTAGAGCTAGTGCTCGAGTGGGCACGTCAGGAGGGATGGAATCCCGGCCTCGACGATTCAATTGCCTTCCACGATGCGGACCCGTCCGGGTTCTTCGTTGGCGTGCTCGGGGAGGTGCCGGTCGCCTCGATTTCTGTCGTGAAGTACGGCGAGGATTTCGCCTTCCTTGGGCTTTATATCGTCCATCCGGATTTTAGGGGTAAGGGCTACGGCAAAGCCATCTGGAATGTCGGAATGATGTCTGCGCAAGGTCGCAGCATTGGCCTGGACGGTGTCCCCGCGCAGCAGGACAGTTACCGCAAGGCGGGCTTCGAAGAGGCCTATAGGACGGTTCGGTATGGCGGTATGATTTCTGCCGTGCCGAAATCAACGCTGTTGGCACATGCCGTATCGGACAAGCTTGACGGATTGCTGCGCTATGACGCGACGATCTTTCCGGCTCCGCGGCCGTCGTTTGTGGCGTCGTGGTGTGCAACGCGCAAGGACCGGCACTCGGCTGTGGTGCGCAAGAGTGGCAAGATTCGCGGCTACGGAACCATCCGTCGTTGCTATGAAGGCTACAAGATCGGCCCGCTGTTTGCGGCCGACAAGGATAGTGCTGCAGCGTTGCTTTCGCTGCTGGCGCCTCATGCCAAGGGAGCGAAGGTCTTCATCGATATTCCGACCAGCAATGGCGAGGCAGTCGAGCTTGCCGAGAGCATGGGCTTGGTGCCGGTCTTCGAAACCGCTCGGATGTATCGGGGAACAGCGCCGGTCGTTCCACTGAAGAACGTCTTCGGCGTCACGACGCTGGAACTTGGCTAGTCCATAGGCGAGGCAGGGGCGGTCGAGGCAGCTCTCTGGGGGCGACCTTTCTCGGCGATGGCGATGCCGCCCAAGGCCAGCCCAAGCGCGACCACATGGAAGAGCTGAAGGCGCTCGCCAAGCAGGGCCACCGACAACAGCGTTCCGAAGACCGGCACGAGGTTGATGAAGAGCCCGGCGCGATTTGCGCCGATTGTTTCGACGCCCTTGATATAGAGAATCTGCGCAAGCAAGGAGGCGAAGATCGCCGTGTAGAAGGCAATCAGCCAGCCCTTGTTATCCGGTAGCTGTACCGCACCCTGTGTGCTTTCCCAAATGAGAAGCGGCACTGCGGTCAGGGTCGCGCCGAGCGCGGGGATAGCCATCAGCGTGCGCCAATCGAGCGGCGGCTTCCAGCGCAAAAAAATTGTATAGACCGAATAGGCGGCGACAGCGATCAGCATGAGCCCATCGCCGCGGTTGAGGCCCAATTGCAGCAGAGTCGTCAGCTCGCCATGCGCGGCGGTCAATGCGACGCCGCCGAGTGTCATGGCGAAGCCGACGATTTGTGCCGTAAAGACGCCTGTCCGGAAGAAGACGAAATTCAGCAAGAAGATCAGCATTGGAATGCCGGCCTGCTCGATCGCAACATTGATCACGGTCGTATACTTGACGGCGGAGTAAAGCATGGCGTTGAAGAGCGTGTAGCCGACGACGCCGTAAAAGAAAAGCAGCGGCAGATTCTTGCGGACGATCGGCCAGTCGCGCTTCAATTGCGGTACCGAAACGGCGGCGATGAGTGCTGTTGCAAGGAACCAGCGCAGAAACGTCAGCATCATTGGGCTGACGTGCCCAAGCGCGAGCTTGCCCGCCACCGCGTTTCCGCCCCAGCACAGCGCTGCGACGACGAGAGAAATATAAGCGGCGACCTGCACAGGCGATTCTTTCCGATGACGGGAATGTGGTTCTCAACCTCAGGGTATGATCGGCCAATAGCCCGATGATGGCTGATTTGTCACGTAAAAAGCCGATTCCGGCGGCATAACAGGGTCGCTTTCCCGGTAACAAAGCATTATAGATGCGCGGGTTTGAGAAGGGTGCGGTTAAATCCGCCTTTAACAGGAAGACGTGAATGACGAACGTAGTCGTGGTCGGTTCGCAATGGGGTGACGAAGGCAAAGGCAAGATTGTCGATTGGCTTTCGGAACGTGCGGACATCGTTGTGCGCTATCAGGGCGGACACAATGCAGGCCATACGCTGGTTATCGACGGGACCAGCTACAAGCTGTCGCTCTTGCCATCCGGCGTCGTGCGTCCCGGCAAAATGGCTGTAATCGGCAACGGCGTCGTCGTCGATCCGCATGCGCTGATTGCCGAGATCGAGAAGCTGGAGAAGCAGGGCGTGAAGATTTCTCCCGAGAACCTGCGCATTGCCGACAACGCGACGCTCATTCTTTCCCTGCACCGCGAGCTCGATGCCTACCGCGAAGATGCAGCCTCCAATAGCGGCACGAAGATTGGCACCACGCGCCGCGGTATCGGTCCGGCCTATGAAGACAAGGTTGGCCGTCGCGCCATCCGCGTGATGGATCTCGCCGATCTCGATACGCTGCCGGGCAAGGTCGACCGCATCCTGACGCATCACAATGCGCTGCGCCGCGGGCTTGGCGTCGCTGAAGTCAGCCACGACACGATCATGACGGAACTGACGTCGATTGCCGATCGGGTGCTTCCCTACCGCGATACCGTCTGGCTTTTCCTCGACAAGGAACGCCGCAAGGGCGCCCGCATCCTCTTCGAAGGCGCGCAGGGCAGCCTGCTCGACATCGACCACGGCACCTATCCGTTCGTGACGTCCTCGAACACGGTTGCCGGTCAGGCTGCTGCCGGTTCGGGCATGGGGCCGGGATCGCTCGGCTACATCCTCGGCATCACCAAGGCCTATACGACGCGCGTTGGTGAGGGTCCGTTCCCGACGGAGCTGCATGACGACATTGGCCAGTTCCTCGGCGAAAAGGGCCACGAATTCGGCACCGTAACCGGCCGTAAGCGTCGTTGTGGCTGGTTCGATGCGGCGCTCGTCCGCCAGTCGGTTGCAACCAACGGTATTACCGGGATCGCGCTGACGAAGCTCGATGTTCTCGACGGCCTGGAAGAACTGAAGATCTGCGTCGGCTACAAGCTGGACGGTGAGCAAATCGATCATCTTCCCGCCAGCCAGGGTGCGCAGGCTCGCGTCGAACCGGTCTACATCACGCTTGAAGGCTGGAAGGAATCGACGGTCGGCGCCCGCAGCTGGGCCGATCTGCCGGCCCAGGCAATCAAGTATGTCCGCCAGGTCGAAGAGTTGATCGGGGCGCCCGTCGCTCTCCTGTCTACAAGTCCTGAGCGAGACGACACGATACTTGTGACCGATCCGTTTGAGGATTAAGGTCTCGGGTCATTATTCGTGCGGTTCGCGGCGCGAACCGCACTCCTAGAGAAAGTACGAATGGCGGATTTTATCGCAGTTATCCGGCGGGCGGTTGACGGCCTGTCTGAAAATACTCCCGAGATGCGGGTGAAAGTCTACGAGCGCGCTCGCGGTGCTGTGCAGCGGCAGCTCGAGAATATGAAGCCGCGCCCTCCGGAAGCGATGTTGCAACGGCAGCTTGACAAGCTGGAGGCAGCAATTCGCGAAGTCGAAGCGGAACATGCCGAAGCCGTTCCTGCCGATGATGCTGCGCCCGCGGCCGAGCCTGCGCTCGATGCAAGCGCCGATGCTGTCCATGAGCAGGAAGCAGTCGCTCCCGAACCGCTTGCGAGCGAAGCCGCAGTCGAAGAGCCAGCGCATGAGACGGCGGCCCACGAAGATCACGTGGCAGCCGAAGAACCTGCGCCTGCCTACGAAGAGCCAGCCCCTGATCACGAAGAGCCTGCGCCTTATTACGAGGAGCCTATCGCTGCTGAGCCGGAACATATCGCGCAGCAGGAGGAACGTTGGGCGCATGAAGAGCCGCCGGCTCCTGTCGGCGAAGCCGAGCCTGTCGAACACGGGCACACTGCTGCTTCCGAAGAGGTTGTCCACGAGGATCAGCACGGTCACGAGGAACACGTTACTGCGCCCGAGGAGGCGCTTGTCGAACCGACCGAGCCGACCTACGAGGAACCGGCGCTGCAGCCGATTGCGCGCGACTACGACCTGACCAACCGTCTGGTTGAACCGGTCCTTGGGCTGGATCGTCCACCGGAAGAATTCGTGGATCGCAGTCAGGAGGAGCCGCTGCAGGCGGATGCCGCCGGGCATTTCGATCCGGTGTGGGCTGAGCCCGTAGAGGAAGCGCCCGCGCCGCCGGCCAAGGACGCGCAGACGGATTGGGCGCTTGAAGAACTCAGGCAGTTTTCGGAAGCTGCGCCAGTTGCTCCTGCAAATGAAGCGGCACGCGCGTTTGAAGATGTCATCGCAGGGATCGACCATACGCCAGGCGGCGTGAAGATGCCCGCCGCGAACGAGGGCTTTTCCTGGGAGGCTGCGGCCTTCGACGATCTGCCGCCGATTGAAAACGGCAAGAAGGTTCAGATCAACGCCCATTTCGATGACGGCGATCTCTTTTCGGAGGTTCATGGTACGCCGGCAGCAAAATCCGCTTCGGAGACCAATCCGGCCTGGCAGGAGGCCAAGCCGCTTCGCGGATACGACAACCGTGGCGTCGTTGCCGAGGATGACGATGGCGCGGCCGATCTCGACAGTGCCGTTGCCGCGAAATTCCAAGGCAAGAATTTCCGGATGGAGCCGAAGCGCCGTCGGTTCGGTATCGGCTCCATCGTGACGATTGTCGTTGCGCTGGGCGTGGTGGGCGGTGGCGGATATGCCGCCTGGACCAATCAGGACGCGCTGTCGTCAATGGTGAAGAACCTCGTCAGCACCGCTCCCTCGCAGAGCGCGAAGAACGAGCAGACGCTTGCCAAGCCCGATGCGGCAACGCCGCAAACCAGCGACGCAAAGCCGACTGATGCTAGCAAGGAAGTTGCTTCCTTGAATGACGGCGCTTCCGTCAACAACAAGTTCAACCAGCGGCTTCTTGCCGATGGTACAGAGGTCGACAGCGGTCCAGCCACGGTCGCGGGAACGCCGACGGCGGAAGGAAAGTCGGTGGCCGAACAGAACGTTGCTGCGGCTGATACCACGCCGCCAGCGGCGTCAACGCCTGCGACAGGTGCCCCGGCTGTGACCGCGCCAGTTGCGCCGCCGCCGGCGGCCGAAGCCACGCAAGCCGCGCCGCCGCCGGCGGCCGGAGCCACGCAAGCTGCGCCGCTCGGTTCCACCGAGAAGATGTTCTTGTACGAGGAGCGGATCGGCCAGAGTTCACCGACGGCCATCCAGGGCTCGGTCGTCTGGAGCCTCCAGCACGAGGCGGGCTCGGACGGCAGGCAGGAAGCGACGGTACGGGCGACGGTAACCGTTCCTGAACGGAACCTGTCGGCGCAACTGACCTTCAAGCGCAATTCCGACCCGTCGCTGCCGGCGAGCCACATCGTCGAGGTGGTCTTCTCGCTGCCGCCGAATTTTGAAGGCGGTGCCATCGAGAGCGTCCAGCGTATTTCGATGAAGCGAACCGAGCAGGATCGTGGCGACGCCCTGATTGCCGTTCCTGCAAAGATCACCGACGATTTCCACATGATCGCACTCAACGATTATCCGGATGCGCGCAAGGCGAATCTCGATCTCCTTTCAAGCCGCGACTGGATCGATATCCCGATCACCTATCGCAACGGGCGCCGTGCGCTTCTGACGATGCAGAAGGGTTCGACGGGCGGGGAAGCGTTCAACGCCGCGATCAAGGAATGGGCTGCTTTCGGCGACGTATCGACCAGCCAGTGATTGCCGGTTGAGACAAAAAGAAAGGGCGGGACCATCCGGTCCCGCCCTTTTCATTTGAAAAGAATTTTTGCCTCAGGCCGTGGCTTCGACGACCCGAACGGCCTTGGCGCGTTCGAGAGCCTCCTTGCGGACAGCATCCTGGACCTTTTCGAAGGCGCGGACCTCGATCTGACGAACGCGTTCGCGGCTGATGTCGAACTCAGTCGAGAGATCCTCGAGGGTTACCGGATCTTCAGAAAGACGGCGTGCCTCGAAGATGCGGCGTTCACGGTCGTTCAGAACGCTCATCGCCTTCGCCAGCATGTGGCGGCGCGTGTCGAGTTCATCCTGCTCGATCAGAACATCTTCCTGGCTATCGTGGTCGTCGACGAGCCAATCCTGCCATTGGCCGGATTCGCCTTCCGAGGCTTTTATCGGTGCGTTCAGCGACGCGTCGCCTGACAGGCGGCGGTTCATCGAAACGACCTCCTCCTCGGAGACGTTCAGCTTGGTGGCGATCTCGGCGACGTGTTCCGGCTTCAGGTCGCCGTCGTCAATGGCCTGGATACGGCCCTTGAGGCGACGCAGGTTGAAGAACAGCCGCTTCTGGTTGGCGGTCGTACCCATCTTCACCAGAGACCAAGAACGCAGGATGTATTCCTGGATCGAGGCCTTGATCCACCACATGGCATAGGTGGCAAGACGGAAACCGCGTTCCGGATCGAACTTCTTGACGGCCTGCATGAGGCCGACGTTACCCTCCGAGACGACTTCGCCGATCGGCAAGCCGTAACCACGATAGCCCATTGCGATCTTCGCAACGAGGCGCAGGTGACTGGTGACGAGCTTGTGTGCGGCTTCGCGATCGCCATGTTCCGCGTAGCGCTTCGCCAGCATATATTCCTGCTGCGGCTCCAGCATCGGGAACTTGCGGATTTCGTCGAGATAGCGATTGAGACCGGCTTCGCCGGCGGTAATGGACGGCAAGTTATTTCGGGCCATAAAGCACCCTCCTATCTGAATTCCGGTTCCCGATGGAACGCGCCCCTGCGTCGAAAGGCAAACCGGGACGTGCGGCTTTATCCAAGCCCGCACTAAGTCAATGTACAGATAAGTGTGGCGGAACAGGGGTTCAAGGCCGCACACCGGTTCACGATGGCGTTACTTTGGCTAGGCGCGGAGTGCGCTTGCCAACTCTTCCATGTCCTCGGGCAGCGGTACTTCGAAGTGCATTACTTCGCCGGTGCGCGGATGCTCGAATTGCAACATGTAGGCGTGAAGCGCCTGTCTTCCGAAGGCGTTCACGGTCTTCCTGGCGGTATCCGGAAGGAGGTTCGCCTTTGTCTTGAAACCTGCTCCGTAGACAGTGTCGCCGAGCAGCGGGTGGCCGATATGCGCCATGTGCACGCGGATCTGATGGGTGCGGCCGGTCTCGAGGTGGCACTCGACGAGCGAGGCGAGCGACGTCGCATCGGGGTTTTCGTGGAAGCGCTCGAGAACTTCGTAGTGCGTGATTGCTTCGTCGGCATCCTGCGTCTCGGGCCGTTTGACGGCTCGGCGCGTACGATCGCCGACGGCTCGGCCGAGCGGGGCATTGATCGTTCCGGTCAGCGAACGGGGACGACCCCAGACGATTGCCTGGTACGCGCGCTCCAGCGGCATGGTCCGCCCGTGATCGGCAAACTGCAGCGACAGGTGGCGATGGGAGATGTCGTTCTTGGCGACGACCATCACGCCCGTCGTGTCCTTGTCCAGTCGGTGCACGATGCCCGGACGGCGGACGCCGCCGATGCCGGAAAGACTGTCGCCGCAGTGATAGATCAACGCGTTGACGAGCGTGCCCGTCCAGTTACCAGCCGCCGGGTGCACCACAAGGCCGGCGGGTTTGGAGATCACGATGAGGTCATCGTCTTCGTATAAAATGTCGAGCGGAATATTTTCGCCCTGGGGCGTCGGATCCTCCGGCTCGGGCAGCACTATCTCAAAGATATCACCTGGACGCACCTTTTTCTGCGGATCGGCGAGGACCTTGCCGGCCACAGAGACCTGGCCTTCCTTGATCAGCGCCTTCACGCGGCTGCGCGAAAACTCTTCGCCAAGCTGTGCGGTCATCCACGCGTCCAGACGGCCTTCGGCGTTCTCGTCGGCGGTGAGGACTTTTCTAATGCCGGATGCTTGTTTAAAGGGGTCGCTCAAGACGCTTCTTCTCCGAATTATTTTATAGAACGGAACGCCACATATGACGAATATCCAGCCAGAAGACGATCAGGACGAAAAGCCCCTCGATCCGGCGATGGAACGTGTCCGGCGCAAGATGATCCGCCTGCAGATCGTCTCAGGCATCATCATGTTCGTGAGCCTTATGGCCGTCTTCGGCGCCGTTGTCTACAAGACGATGCGGGCGCCCGCGAAGGAGGCGGCGGCCGTCACGTCGACGGGTGTGCCGTCCGATGCGCCGGTTTCTGTGACGGCAACGCTGCCGCCGGGCTTTGTCATCCAGTCGTCGTCGCTGTCGGGAGGCCAGATCATGTTTTTCGGGGCTAGCGCCGAGGGCGTCATGAAGTCGCTTGTCGTCGATATCCAGTCTGGGCGCATTGTTGCCGATGTGACGATCAACGGCGGCTAGGGCGATGTGGTCCCGCCTCATTGCCATCGAGAGCGCAGATGATCCTCGTATCGCGGACTTCCGCGATATCCGTGAGCGTGATCTGACCGGCCGGCAGAACCGCTTCATAGCCGAAGGCACGGTCGTCCTTCGCATGCTCGTGGAGGCGAGCCGCAGCGGCAGCTTTGCGACCGAAAAGGTGCTGCTGCTCAGGAATCGTGTCGATGGCGTCGCTCCGATCCTCGAAATGCTGCCGGGCGACGTGCCGGTCTATGTCGCGGAGGCGGAGGTGTTGGACCGGATCGTGGGATTTCATCTGCATCGTGGCGTGCTGGCGCTTGGTAGGCGCGAGGTGGCTGCGTTCGATCTTATCGACAGACTGCCGGAACGTTCGCTCGTCCTCGTCGGCTGCGGCATTTCCAACCATGACAATGCCGGGTCCATGTTCCGCAACGCGGCTGCCTTTAAGGCGGATGCCGTCTTTCTCGATGAGACATCGTGTGACCCGCTCTATCGCAAGGCGCTACGCGTCTCTGTCGGCTCCGTTCTTAGCGTCCCCTATGAACGGAAGGGCACGGCGCTCGACGTGTTGACACGGCTTTCGGCGAACGGCTTTTCAATCTGGACGCTTTCGCCCCGCGGCGAGACCGACATCCGGGCCATACCACCGACGGGGCGCATGGCCCTGGTTGTGGGCACGGAAGGCGAGGGGTTGCCTCCCGCGGTCCTGGAGGCCTTTCAGAGCGCGCGGATCCCACAATCGGAGGGATTGGACAGCCTGAATGTGGCGACGGCAACGGGCATTGCTCTCTTCGCCATGTCGTCGGCTGCGAACCTGATCTAATCTCAGCCCGGCTCGGACAGGATCGTCGCCGCGCGTTGCGCAAGGTTGATGCGCTCGCCATCCAGAGCGTCGGTGGCATCCGGCAGAAGGTCGCGGATCGGCGAAGAAGGACCCTCGTTGATGGCGGTCAGCGCAACCATGCTTGCAGCGATGCCGGCGATCTCTTCGCGTACCGCGCCGTCCTGGCTGACGTCGGATTTCGCTTTCAGAAGTTGTTCTGAGACGGCGGCGCTGCGCTTGCGCACTTCTTCGCTCAGGCGGGCTGCAATCGCTGCTGTGTCGAGTTGGGTTGCCATCGTTTCCTCGGTTGCCCGCTCCTCTGAAACCGCATCTTGGGCTACGGGCGCAAGGCCTGCATTGCGCAGTGCGCGGTTTGCCTTGCGCAGCTCGGCATTCGCTGCCTTGACCTGTTCCTTGAGCTTGGCGATTTCCTGCTGGCAGCGGCCGAGAAGCGTGTTTTTCTCGGCAGCCGAAGCCGCATCCCGCTGGGCCTGGTCTTCCAGGCGAATGACCGCATGTTCCTGCTGCGCCAGTTTCTGCTCGGCATCCTTGGCGCGCTTCTGCAGCAGGCTTACGTCCTGGCGAAGATTGTCGCGTTCTATGCGGGCTGCGTTTGCCTTGAATGTCACGCTCTCGATTTCGGTCTCACGCGCCGCCAAGTCGATTTTGAGACTATCGGCCTGCTCAGCAAGCTTGTTAAGGCGCGTGCGAAGGGTGTCGAGTTCGCCTTCCTTGGCGGCGCTTGCCTGCTCGGCGATGTGAAGGCTCGTTTTCAGCTGGCTGATATAGTTCTCGTCCTTGCGCAGGTGCGAGCGCTGTTCGGCGGCTTCGACACTCATATCGCTGATTTGGGCCTGCAGTCCGCCGATCTCGGCGGCAAACCGTCCGGCGTCGAGCGCCAGCGCGTCATGCTTCAACTGCAGCGCCAGCGACTTTTCGCGTTCGCGCACCAGGTGCTGTGTCGTCTTGGCGTTCTCGGCGGCGTAGAGGGCTCGGACCATGTCCTTTTGCGCGCGCACTTCCTGCGGGCTGAGCGGCATGGTCGCGCGCATCCGGTTTTCCGTGTACCAGACGATGCGACGGTGGACAGCAGGCGACACCAGGAAGACGAGGAACGCCGCTGTCAGGAAGCCCAATCCGAACAAGAGAGCATATTCGATCACGGCGTGGCCACGGCTTCCAGAAGTTGATTTGCGTCAGGACCAATGATTAAGCGGACCTGACGCGTAGAGCAAGTGGCGGAAAGGTAACGGCGAGCGAGAGTTCGCTGGCGCCGATGGGGATCAGAAGGGATTCCAGGTCGGGTTCGGCGTGACCTTGAGGTAGCCGACATTCAGTCCAAGGCGCGCGCCGACGCCGGTGCGGATCGGTACCACGAGCACGTTGTCGTTCTTGAGAAGCGTCATGCCGAAGCCGGCGATGACGAAGGCCTGACCGCTGACGCCGCCGAAGCGTGCGTAGATGGCCTCGGTCGAGGGTAGGTCGTACACGAGCATCATGACGCGCGTGCCTTGGCCACCATAATCAATGCCGAGCGACGGACCCTGCCAGTAGAGCGGATGTTCGCCGGCATTCTTTGTATTCAACTGACCTTCGCCATAGGTGAGGCCGGCGATGAACGCGCCGGAGCCTTCCTGGCCGAGAATATAACCGTTCGGAAGGCCGTATTTCTGAAAGGCCGCTTCGATCACCTTGGCAAGGCCGCCACTGGTCGAGCCGAAGAACGAGTGCCCGGCGTCGACGATTTCCTGCATCGAATACTGGCCGCCGTTGGATTGCTGCTGCGCCGCTGCCTGAGTTGGAACAAGGATGAGAGGCGAGAGGGTCAGCGCAACAAAGAGCCGGCAGATGGCGGAAAATCTTCCGAGGAAATGGGAGCGCATGGTGTCATCCGTTCATCATGGTCGGTACGATGAGCCGTTTCCGGCGTTTGATTCATTTTGCGCGTATGGTCTTAACAATCGGTTTACCAAATATGGTGTCATTATGGCGCCGAGTACGGCCGCAAACTTCGCGCAATTTTGATGCGCAAGATAGACGGCGGAATGACCCTGCCGCCCTGGAGACGATGATGTCGAAGAACCCGAACCTTACCCTGACCGGCCCCGACCTGGCCGCGCTTCTGTGCAGCCGCGTCTGCCATGACGTCATCTCGCCGGTCGGCGCAATCAACAATGGTCTCGAGCTTCTGGACGAGGGTGGCGCCGATGCCGATGCAATGGATCTTATCAGGACAAGCGCGCTCAACGCCTCGGTCCGTCTGAAGTTTGCCCGGCTTGCCTTTGGTGCTTCCGGATCGGTCGGGGCTTCGATCGATACGGGTGAAGCCGAACGTGCGGCGAAGGATTTCGCGGCCGCCGAGAAGAAGACCGAGGTCATCTGGAGCGGTCCGCGCGCGATTATCGCCAAGAATCGAGTGAAGTTGCTGCTCAATCTGTTTCTGGTGGCCTATTCGTCGATTCCACGTGGCGGCATCATTGAAGTCACGCTTGAGAACCCCGAGCTTGACGCAAAATTCAAGATCGTCGCGAAGGGCAAACTCATGCGCCTGCCGCCGAAATTCGTGGAGATTTCGACGGGGGAGATCGAAGAGGCCATCGATGCCCACTCGATCCAGCCTTACTATACGGTGCTGCTTGCCGCCGAATGCGGCATGGAGCTCGGCCACAATGCAACCACAGAAGAACTGACATTTACCGCTGACGTCGTCGCCGCCTGAGGCAAGCCTCGACGGCGATTCGCTCGCCGAGGTAATAAATCCTTAGCCTAATGTTTCTATCCTTGGCCGGTAAGACGCCAGCCGGGATAGAAGCTGGAGGAAGGAGCCGCCGTGCAGAGGTTTATGATCGCCGACTCGTCGGATGTCGTTCGGAAGGTGGGGAAGCGTATCCTTTCTGAGCTCGACTTCATGGTCAGTGAAGCCTCGAGTGCCGTCGAAGCTCTCGCCAATTGCCAGGTTCAACTTCCCGAATACCTCATCGTCGATTCCGGTATGGACAACGCGCTCGAGTTGATTTCGACCATTCGCGGCATGGAAGGCGGCAAGGAGGTCAAGATCTACTATTGCGTGGTTGAGGCCGACCTCAAGAAGCTGATGATGGGCAAGCGGGCAGGGGCTACCGACTTTCTGCTCAAGCCGTTCGACCGCAAGATTCTGACGGCCGTTTTTGGTAACCGCGCTATCGCCGCCTAGTCGCCAACATCTGCCAGCCGATCAAGGCCGCCCCTGGGCGGTTTTTCTACGTGTCGAAAAATAGACGCTATGTCGAAAACAGAAATCCCGCCACAAGGGACGGGATTTCTTTGATGTTGGCAAAGGGGATGAAACGTCAGGCGGTTTCGGCGTACTCGGCGCCATCGGGCTCGCGCAGAACGTAGCCGCGGCCCCAGACGGTTTCTATGTAGTTTGCGCCGCCGGCAGCATTTGCGAGCTTCTTGCGCAGCTTGCAGATGAAGACGTCGATGATCTTCAGTTCCGGCTCGTCCATACCGCCGTAGAGGTGGTTCAGGAACATTTCCTTGGTGAGCGTGGTACCTTTGCGAAGCGAAAGCAGCTCCAGCATCTGGTATTCCTTGCCCGTCAGGTGCACGCGCTGGCCACCGACTTCGACGGTCTTGGCGTCGAGGTTGACGATCAGTTCGCCGGTCATGATGACCGACTGGGCATGACCCTTGGAGCGACGGACAATCGCGTGGATGCGCGCGACCAGCTCGTCCTTATGGAACGGCTTGGTCATGTAGTCGTCGGCGCCGAAACCGAGACCGCGAACCTTGTCTTCAATACCGGCCATGCCGGACAGAATCAGGATCGGTGTCTTGACCTTGGACAGGCGGAGAGTGCGGAGCACTTCATATCCGGACATGTCGGGAAGGTTCAAATCGAGAAGGATGATGTCGTAATCATACAACTTCCCAAGATCGACGCCTTCTTCACCGAGATCGGTGGTGTAGACGTTAAAACTTTCCGATTTGAGCATCAATTCGATGCTCTGCGCTGTCGCGCTATCATCTTCGATGAGTAGTACCCGCATTCTTATCCCCTTTACCGCCGCCGAAAGGTGGTCTGGCCCCCTACGCGATACCGAATATGTCACTGCGTGATTTGGAAGCTGCCACGAAATGGTTAACAAATTCTGATTCACTCTGGCAAGAGGTAACGAATTTATTAAATATTTTGTCCATTCCGCTGTTTTCCAACGAGAATTCGCAAAGCCAGATTCTTAAGTTTTACATTAAGAACGGCCGGTAAGCGATTCATTCGACTCACCAATGAACCGGTATCGGAAATCGCGTAGTTGTGTTTACCGACCCTTAAATCATCGGCACTATCATTAACGATGCCCGTAAACGAAAGGTTACCAGCGGTAGGTTTTTGTTAATACCGAGGGAAATTTTTTTGGCAGGCAGCGTCAAAACGGCCCGCAGGGCGGTTTAAGTGGAGCAGGGGTCTCGCATCACTGGAGTAATGCGTATGAAGTCGCGTGAGAGCCTAGTTCGCCTGAAAGAGTTTCAGGTGAACGAAAAACGTCGCCAGCTGCAGCAATTGCAGATGATGATGTCCGAATTTGAGCGGATGACGAAAGATCTGGAGAGCCAGATCGTCGTCGAAGAAAAAAAGTCCGGCATTTCCGACCCGAATCACTTCGCCTATCCGACTTTCGCCAAGGCAGCTCGCCAACGCGCGGATAATCTTCAGGTCTCGATCAAGGAACTGAAGATGCAGGAAGAGTCGCTCGAACAGGCGCTCGAAGAGATGCAGGCGGAATACGCACGTGCAGCCGCGCTGGAAGAGCGCGACGGCGCAGTCCGGGCAAGAGCCTAAGGGCAGGAAACGGGCGCCGTTTGGCGCTTCGGCATCGCCTCGGAAAAAAGCCATGCATGATGGGCTGTCGCGTCCGTCATACATGGCTTTTGGCGTTGCGTGGCTGCTAGCCGTTGACGACGTCGCGCCACTCCTCGTGGCGTTGTGATTGCGCCTTAAAGAACGGGCATAGCGGGAAGATCTTCCATCCCCCCTTGCGTGCTTCCTCGACCGCATGCAGAGCAAGTGCCTGACCAACGCCTTTGCCGCGCAGCGCATCGGGAACGCCGGTGTGGTCGATAATGACGAGCTTCGGCGAGGTGCGGGAGTAGGTCATTTCGGCCTGGTGGCCTTCCACCTCTGCAACGTAGCGGCCGCCGGAGGGATTCTCTTCGTTCTTGATGTCCATTGCCATTCCTCATCAACATTTCGCTGTTGGTGGAAATTGGCATGTCATCTCGGCCGCGCCAAGCCGGCCGATGAGAACACAGTGTTCGATGAGACGAGGTGGGGAGGTTGCGTCACCGATCGAGTTCCTGCCGAGTGGTCAATGGGGCGGAACTCGTGGTGAAACTTGTCGCAGCTGGCGGAAGTAGGGCATCTACTGGCGGCGTCAACGACTTCGGGCCGTTTGTCTATCCCCCTCAGGAAATGCAAGCGGCCCGAAAAGAAGAATTCGTTGCCCAGGAAGGGCTTGTCAGTGGCGATACTGCTGGATGCGCGTGGTGCGCAAACCGGCAAGGCCGTGGCTGTTGATGGAAGACTGCCAGGACAGAAACTCTTCAACAGTCAGCGTGTAACGCTCGCAGGCTTCTTCCAAGCTCAACAGGCCACCACGAACTGCCGCTACAACCTCTGCTTTGCGGCGGATAACCCAGCGCCTTGTATTCGGCGGCGGCAAATCCGCAATCGTCAGCGGGCTGCCATCGGGGCCGATGACATATTTTACTCGGGGACGTATCATTTCGGTCATTGGACTCTCTACACAACTCAAGACCACGGCAGCCACTCTAGCTTGTCACATTTAAGAATTGCCTAAGCGCATCGTAACACTTTGATAAGAAATTTAGGCGTCGGCTTGCCAAGAAGCGATTTGCGCCCGCGCAGCCTTCCCCAACGTAAATCTGTGGTGAGCGCATAGGAGCCATGCGTAATGGTCGGTGGGCAATTGAGAATGGCCAATTTATAAGCGCCGCAACATAGTTGTGAGCGCAAGAATTCGTCTCCGTTCTTACTGTAGTGTCCGCAATGACTAAGGCTGTTTGCTTCGTATCCTTTTGATACGGAGTCTTTTGCTTTTCCCGGACGCCGCGCGGGCCCCTTTGGGGTCGGTAGATAAGGGAGCTGAGCCGGAGTTCGCCGCCGAGGGACAAGAAAATGAAGAGACAAGAACGCGCCGTCCGGGACGGCGCGGAGGATACTGTTTTTTTTCCGATCGCGTCCGGGCAGAAAATGTCCACAGAACGGTTCAACGATCGCGTCGCTGAAATGGCAAGGGAGGCGGGGTTCAACCACTACTTACTGGCTGAATTTCCACGTGGAGACCGCAGCAGCTTTGCCAGCAATCATCTTGTCAGCAACTGGCCACAAGAGCTCATCGATTTCTATGAGGAGGCTGACCTCTTCTATTGCTGCAAGCTTCTCGCCGCTCTCAAGAAGACGGCGATGCCGGTCTTCTGCGACAAGGCGCCGTTCGAGAGTGCGGCGGCAAATCAGGAAAACCAGCGGCTGACGACACTCTTCAGAGGCCATGGCCTGAAGAACACGTTTGCGTTCGCGCTGCATGATATGCACTTGCGGCAGTACATTTTCGCGTTCTCGGGTGATCGCGTGCGCCTCGCGCGTGCGGAAGCGATGGAGCAGGTTTTTCGAGGGATGGAATTCCTGGAGTTATACGGACAGCAGAAGCCTCCGGAGCAACCGACGGAAAGCCTAAGCAGCCGGGAAGTCGAATGCCTGCGCTGGTCGGCCGCGGGAAAGAGCAGCGAAGAGATCGCGATTATTCTTGATCTCTCCGCGCATACGGTCGTCGGATACTTGAAAAGCGCCATGCGAAAGCTCGATTCCGTCAATCGCATGCAGGCAATTGCCCGCGCATTCCGCTATCGACTGCTTTAGGCGTCCATCGATCTGACCCACAGCCGGAGGCCTGATTTTGCTTGGTTTTTCGACGGGGCTATGCCCGCTGCAACGCGGATCTGGCACTGCCCCAGGAAATGAAGTTCGGGTTGGCGAAGTCGCTGTCGTGCGCCTGTGAGATCTTCCCGTAGGTCAACGGCAGCCCGTCCAGCGTCAGGGTCGAGCCGCCCGCGGCGCGAAGCACGGCATCGCCGGCCGCCGTATCCCACTCCATCGTGCGCGTGAAGCGCGGATAGACGTCGGCCAGACCTTCGGCCAGCATGCAGAATTTCAGTGAAGAGCCGATGTTGGTGCATCGCGATATTGCGTTTGCCGCCAGAAAGACGTCCGTCTCGGGGCTGTTGTGCGATCTACTTGCCAACGCCGTCCGGTCGGTCGGTTGCAAGCGCACCTGGATGGCCGTCCGCTGACTCACTTGAAAATGGTCATCGACAAGGAGCTTTTCGGCCTTGTCGTTTTCGCCAGCAAAGGCGACGCCGAGGGCAGGAGCATAGACAATCCCGGCGAGAGGGCGTCGGTCGCTGATGTAGGCGATATTCACGGTGAATTCGGGCCGCTTGTCGATGAATTCCCGAGTGCCGTCCAGCGGGTCCACAAGAAAGAATGATCTGCCGATCACAGGTATGTTGCCAGCTGCCACCGATTCTTCTGCAATGATTGGCGTGTTGGGGAAGGCTGCTTCAAGATGTCCGATGATGATGCGCTCGGCCCGCTCGTCCGCGATGGTGACCGGGCTGTTGTCTGCCTTCCTAGCCGACGGGCATCCCTCCAGGTAAACCTGCATGATTGCCTTGCCCGCTTCCAGAGCGGCGCGCTCAAATGTTTCGAGCATTGCTCGCCTTCCAGATGTCACATGTCGCGCCCAGGTAAAGCGCCTTACCTTATATAGGCAATTCTTTCGGTCATGGGAATCGTATCGCGCGCAAGTCCGCTTTTCCTGTCCGAGTACGGGCACGCGTCACATGCAAAGCAATTGCTTCCGGGGCGGAAATCCCAACTGCGTGTACAGCCTACGGCGCCTGATCGCGGGGCGAGTTTTGGGGCATCTGTGTTGTTTACAGTCAAAAAGCGCTTTCTTGGGCTCCGTATGCTAAAAAAAGTGAATTCTTGACCGTAAAAAAGTCATTTTCACCAAAACCGCAAAGAACTTTGGGGCTTTGCGATTTTGCGCTTCCCTTTTGGTTTGAAAGCGGTATGAAATCCTTAATCAAGGGCTCGCTAAGGGCTCTAATAACAAGAGATGCTGGCTGAACCGGCTCGCATCCAGGGGAAATGACATATGGAATATTTTGTCCAGCAGCTCGTTAATGGGCTGACTCTTGGATCCATCTATGGCCTTGTGGCTATTGGCTATACGATGGTTTACGGCATTATCGGCATGATCAACTTCGCCCATGGCGATATCTTCATGCTTGGCGGTTTTGCCGGCCTCATTGTCTTTCTTGTCCTCACTTCCATGTTCGCAGGCCTTCCGGTTGCAGTTCTGCTCCTGGTTATGCTGCTCATTGCGATGCTGATGACGAGTTTGTGGAACTGGACGATCGAGCGCGTTGCCTATCGTCCACTGCGCGGATCCTTCCGCCTCGCGCCGCTGATCACCGCGATCGGCATGTCGATCACGCTGTCGAACTTCATTCAGGTCACGCAAGGTCCGCGCAACAAGCCGATCCCGCCGCTGGTCAGCAGCGTTTACAATATCGCCGGCATCTCCGTTTCGCTGAAGCAGATCGTCATCATCGTCATCACGGCGGTGCTGCTGACGCTGTTCTGGTATCTCGTCAATCATACGTCCCTCGGACGCGCTCAGCGTGCAACCGAACAGGATCGTAAGATGGCGGCGTTGCTGGGCGTCAATGTCGATCAGACGATTTCCGTTACCTTCATCATGGGTGCGGCGCTCGCTGCGGTCGCAGGCACGATGTATCTGATGTATTATGGTGTCGTGAACTTCAACGACGGCTTCGTACCCGGTGTGAAGGCGTTCACCGCGGCTGTTCTTGGCGGCATCGGCTCCTTGCCGGGCGCTGTTCTCGGCGGACTGATGATCGGTCTCATCGAGTCGCTGTGGTCGGCTTACTTCACCATCGCGTACAAGGATGTGGCGACATTCGCCATCCTCGCTTTCGTGCTGATCTTCAAGCCGACAGGTATCCTGGGCCGGCCGGAAGTCGAGAAGGTTTAACGTCATGGAAAATGCTGTACGTTCCGCTGACAAGTCCGCAAACGCTGGACTTGTTCAGAAGGGTATTAAAGAAGCTCTGTTCGCGGCTCTCATCTCGTTCGGCATGTTCGTGCTCTACGTCGGCCTGAAGACCGACCAGAACATCAGCAACGAACTGATCATCGTCCAGCGCTGGGGCCTCCTTGCCATCTTCGTGGCGATTGCTGCGGTCGGTCGCTTCCTGACGGTCGTCTTCCTGAGGCCGCATCTCGATGCGCGCAAGTTGGCGAAGGCGCGTAGCGGCGAGCTTGATATCTCGACCGAAAAGGGCTTTTTCCACACGCATTTCTTGAAGATAGCGTTCATCGCGCTGCTGCTCTATCCGGCGTTTATCTATGCCGTCGCCGGTCCACAGGGCTCGCTGAAGTGGGTGGATAACTTTGGTATCCAGATCCTGATCTATGTGATGCTGGCCTGGGGACTGAACATCGTCGTCGGTCTCGCTGGCCTGCTCGATCTCGGCTACGTCGCCTTCTATGCGATCGGGGCGTATTCTTACGCGCTTCTATCCAGCTATTTCGGCCTGTCGTTCTGGCTGCTGCTGCCTCTGTCCGGTATTCTGGCCGCGCTGTGGGGTGTCCTTCTGGGCTTCCCAGTTCTGCGACTGCGTGGTGACTATCTCGCGATCGTAACGCTGGCCTTCGGTGAAATCATTCGGCTGGTGATCATAAACTGGACGGATCTCACCAAGGGAACGTTCGGTATATCGGGCATTCCGAAGGCGACGCTTTTCGGCATTCCATTCGATGCGAGCGCGGGCGGCTTTGCGAAGCTCTTCCACCTGCCGATGTCATCGGCCTACTACAAGATCTTCCTTTTCTACCTGATCCTGGCCCTTTGCATGCTGACCGCCTATGTGACGATCCGCCTGCGCCGGATGCCGATCGGCCGTGCGTGGGAGGCCATGCGCGAAGACGAAATCGCCTGCCGCTCGCTCGGGATCAATACGGTGACGACGAAACTCACTGCCTTTGCGACGGGCGCCATGTTCGGTGGTTTCGCCGGCTCGTTCTTTGCTGCTCGTCAGGGCTTTGTTTCCCCGGAATCGTTCGTCTTCCTGGAATCGGCGGTTATTCTCGCCATCGTCGTCCTCGGCGGCATGGGCTCGCTGACGGGTATCGCGATTGCCGCAATCGTCATGGTCGGTGGCACGGAACTGCTGCGTGAGATGGCCTTCCTGAAGATGATTTTCGGACCGGACTTCACGCCTGAGCTCTACCGCATGCTGCTGTTCGGCCTGGCAATGGTCGTCGTGATGCTGATCAAGCCGCGCGGCTTCGTTGGGTCGCGTGAACCGACAGCCTTCCTCAAGGAGCGCAAGGCAGTTTCCGGCAGCTTTACCAAGGAGGGCCATGGTTGATGAGCCCTCAGGAAACAAACATGACCAGCGATACTTTGCTCAAGGTCGAGCACCTGTCGATGAAGTTCGGCGGCCTGATGGCAATCAACGACTTCTCGTTCGAAGCCAAGCGGGGCGACATTACCGCGCTGATCGGCCCCAACGGCGCCGGCAAGACCACCGTGTTCAACTGCATCACTGGCTTCTACAAGCCGACGATGGGGATGATCACGCTGAAGCAGAAGGACGGCAAGGAGTTCCTGCTGGAACGCCTTCCGGACTTCCGGATCACCAAGGAGGCAAGGGTCGCCCGCACGTTCCAGAACATCCGGTTGTTCTCCGGCCTGACGGTTCTCGAAAACCTGCTCGTCGCCCAGCACAACAAGCTGATGAAGGCGTCCGGGTTTACCGTGATGGGTCTGGTGGGCATCGGGCCGTATCGGGCTGAGGCGAAGAACGCCATCGAACTGGCGCGCCACTGGCTTGAGAAGGCCGATCTCATCGATCGCGCCGATGACCCGGCTGGCGATCTGCCCTACGGCGCTCAGCGCCGTCTCGAGATCGCGCGCGCCATGTGCACCGAACCGGAGCTTCTGTGCCTCGATGAGCCCGCCGCTGGCCTCAACCCCCGCGAGTCGGCTGCGCTGAACGCGCTGCTGCGCAGCATTCGTACCGACAGCGGCACGTCGATCCTGCTGATTGAGCACGACATGTCGGTGGTCATGGAAATTTCCGACCATGTCGTCGTGCTGGAATACGGTCAGAAGATTTCCGACGGCACACCTGATGAAGTGAAGCACGACCCGCGGGTTATCGCAGCCTATCTCGGTGTCGAGGACGAGGAAGTGGAAGAAGTGATTGCAGCCGTAGAGAACCTCGAAGGAGGCTCACACTGATGACTGGTCAGCCACTTCTGAAAGTTCAGGGCGTTGAAACCTATTACGGCAACATCCGGGCCTTGGCCGGAATCGATGTCGAGGTCCATCGCGGCGAGATCGTCAGCCTGATCGGCGCCAATGGCGCCGGGAAATCGACGCTGATGATGACGATCTGCGGAAGCCCGCAGGCGCGCAACGGCTCGGTGGTCTTCGATGGCCGCGACATCACGCGTCTACCGACACATGAGATCGCACGGCTGCGCATTGCGCAGTCGCCGGAAGGACGTCGTATTTTCCCGCGCATGACCGTCATGGAGAACCTCCAGATGGGTGCCGGCCTCGACAACCTGAAATACTTCAGCGAGGACGTCGAGAAGGTCTTTGCGATGTTTCCGCGCCTCAAAGAGCGCCAAGCCCAGCGCGGCGGCACTCTTTCGGGCGGCGAGCAGCAGATGCTCTCGATCGGCCGCGCGCTGATGGCGCGTCCGAAGCTGCTGCTTCTGGACGAGCCTTCGCTTGGTCTTGCACCGCTGATCGTCAAGGGCATTTTCGAGGCGATCAAGAAGTTGAACAAGGAAGAAGGGCTAACCGTCTTCCTCGTGGAGCAGAATGCCTTCGCAGCACTGCGCTTGTCGGACCGTGCCTATGTCATGGTCAACGGCAAGGTCACGATGAGCGGTTCCGGTGCGGAGCTGCTCGCGAATCCGGAAGTGCGTGCCGCCTATCTCGAAGGCGGACGGCATTGAGCACGACGAAGGGGAGACTTTGATATGCAGGGACTTTTCTTTGAAGGCGATACCGGCGTGCGCAGTGCCATTCGGCTTTTCGTCGTGCTGATTGGATTCTGGACCGCGTGGCGGGCCGGCAGAGCCGCGGCCGAGAGCTGGAGCAACTATCCGCTGGTGATCGTCTATACGGTTCTGCTCGCCGGCGCGATGCAATTCCTGCATCACGCGCTGTTTAATGGACCAGTTCTCAGTCTCTTTTACTATGTGATCGACCTGGTCCTGCTTCTGATCTTCTCAACGGCCGGCTATCGCTATCGCCGGACCAACCAGATGGTCAACAACTACTACTGGCTATACGAAAAGACGTCCCCCTTCTCCTGGAAGGCAAAACATTGACAGCCGGTTGAATCTAGGGACAGATTGCCCCTCGGAGTGGAACAAGTTTCCTGGCGCAGTAAGGTGGGTAATGCGCTGGGTAGTGGAACGGAACCCGCTAGAAAATTGGGAGTAACAAAATGAAAAAGTCTCTCCTGTCGGCTGTAGCTCTGACGGCGATGGTCGCCTTCAGCGGCAACGCATGGGCCGACATCATCGTTGGCGTTGCTGGTCCGCTGACCGGCCCGAACGCTGCGTTCGGCGCTCAGCTCCAGAAGGGCGCAGAGCAGGCGGCCGCTGACATCAACGCTGCTGGCGGCATCAATGGCGAGCAGATCAAGATCGTGCTCGGCGACGACGTCTCCGACCCGAAGCAGGGCATCTCGGTTGCGAACAAGTTCGCTGCTGACGGCGTCAAGTTCGTCATCGGCCACTTCAACTCCGGCGTTTCGATCCCGGCTTCCGAAGTCTACGCTGAAAACGGCATCCTCGAAATCACCCCGGCTGCTACGAACCCCAAGTTCACCGAGCGCGGTCTGTGGAACACGTTCCGTACTTGCGGCCGTGACGACCAGCAGGGCGCAATTGCCGGCAAGTATCTCGCCGACCACTTCAAGGACGCCAAGATCGCAGTCGTCCATGACAAGACGCCTTACGGCCAGGGTCTCGCTGACGAAACCAAGAAGTCTCTGAACGCTGCTGGTGTTACCGAAGCCGTCTATGAAGGCATTAACGTTGGTGACAAGGATTTCTCGGCCCTGATCGCCAAGATGAAGGAAGCCGGCGTTTCGATCATCTATTGGGGTGGTCTCCACACCGAAGCTGGTTTGATCATCCGCCAGGCAGCCGACCAGGGCCTCAAGGCCACCCTGGTGTCCGGTGACGGTATCGTTTCGAACGAACTGGCATCGATCGCTGGCGACGCCGTCGCCGGTACGCTGAACACCTTCGGTCCCGATCCGACGCTGAACCCGGCCAACAAGGACCTCGTTGCGAAGTTCAAGGCCGCTGGCTTCAACCCGGAAGCTTACACGCTCTACTCCTACGCCGCGCTGCAGTCGATCGCTGGCGGTGCCAAGGCTGCCGGTTCGACGGACGCAGAAGCCGTTGCCGCTGCAATGAAGGCAAAGGGCCCGTTCCCGACCGTTCTCGGCGAGATGTCCTTCGATGAAAAGGGCGACCCGAAGCTTCCCGGCTACATCATGTACGAGTGGAAGAAGGGTCCGGACGGCAAGTACAGCTACTTCCCGCAGGACGCCAAGTAAGGGGTCAGACCCACTTTGGTGCGTTTCAGGAAGCCCGGTCGCAAGACCGGGCTTCTTCCGTTTGGCCCCTCGGTCTTTTTGCGCTACTGGCTAGAAAGCCAATCACAGCATCCGGAACAAGTCACCATGTCCAAGCCACGCATTCTCGTCACGCGCCGCTGGCCCGCAGCGATCGAACGCATTCTCTCGGACCGTTTTGATACAACGCTGAATGTGGATGACGTCGCCATGAGCGGGGAGGCGTTGAGCGAGGCGCTGGCAGAGTACGATGCGGTTCTGCCTACTGTCTCTGACCGATTGCCGGCAGCTGTCTTCGACGGTGCGAGGCCACGCGCCCGCATACTCGGCAATTTCGGAGTCGGCTACAATCATATTGACACCAATGCAGCCAAGGATCGCGGGATCGTGGTGACAAACACTCCCGGCGTGCTGACGGACTGTACGGCTGACATCGCCATGCTGTTGCTGCTGACGGTCGCCCGGCGGGGTGGTGAGGGCGAGCGGCAGGTACGTTCCGGTGAGTGGGCCGGTTGGTGCCCGACACACATGATCGGAACGAAGGTCACCGGCAAAACGGTCGGCATTATCGGCTTCGGACGTATCGGCAAGGCGTTCGCACAGCGCTGTCGTTTCGGTTTTGGCATGGACGTGGTCTTCTACAACAGGTCGCCAGTCGATCCTGCTGAAGCGGCGCGCTACGGCGCGCGGCAATTGCAAACGGTCGAGGACGTATTGGCGCTATCCGATTTCGTTTCCGTGCATTGCCCTGGCGGTGCGGAGAACAGGCACCTGATGAATACTGCGCGGTTGGCCGCGATGAAGCCAGGCGCGTTCCTGATCAACACGGCTCGCGGCGACGTCGTCGACGAGACGGCGCTGATCGCGGCCTTGGAGGAGGGTGTCATCCGCGGCGCCGGGCTCGACGTCTATGCAGCCGAACCGCATGTAGCCGATGCACTGAAAGCCATGAACAATGTCGTGCTGCTGCCACATCTCGGCAGCGCGACGGAGGAAACGCGCACGGCTATGGGGATGAAGGTACTAGACAACGTCACGGCGTTTTTCGAGGGGCGACCGCCGCCAGATCGTGTTGCCTGAACCTTCAGTTCGACCTGCCGGATCCTTGCAACGAGCGGTGATCATACCGATATGCCCATTCGCGGAGTCCGATGCCCAGGACCTTCCACGGCAGGCAGACGAGGATGTCCATGCGGCGCGGCAATGAGTGACAATGTCGGACCGCGTGCGCGCCGTCATCGACGCACCGGCCGATCTCGGCGAGGTGCTCCCGCATGGCCTCGGTATCGCGTAGGTCAGGACGATGCCCGCGCCCTCCCTTCCGCTGGCTAGACGGCCCCGACAATGTAGGCCCACACTTGTACTCTTGTGTTTTGAGAGTAAAGTTTTTGTAAGGGTAGATTAGGGACCGCGAGCTACCCTTATGGGGCGAGCAAAATGTATATCCCCCACGACATCTCACGAGTGCGACAGCATGAGGCAGAACTCGCCCGGGAAAACCGAGCCGAGATCGTCAGAGCGCTAAATCAGCAACAAGTTACCCGTCGCGAATTGCTGCGATGGGGTATTTTCACAACGAGCGGATATCTGGCCTGCAAAAACGGCCTCAGTCCTTTTGCAAAGAGCGCTTACGCCGCCGTTCCGACCGGCGCGCCGCGGACACCGCTGTTCGGCATCAGGAAATTCTCCCAGCGGCTGAACCGGCTACACCTGCTCAAGCCGCTGCCGATGGTGCGGACGCCCGACGGCCATGCCGCCTTTCCCGCCCGCCTGGGCGAGCGGCCGGCAAAGCGCCTGTCCTACCACACCGACTTTTCGGCCGATCCGACGAACCCGGCATTTGTTAATCCGCTGACACACCGTGGGCCGATTGAAGGCCGCCCGCCCGGCGAGATCTTCGCACATCAGCGCTGGGACGAGTTTTTTCCTGAGGTCGGCTACATACTCAGGCTCGGCCAGATTACCCAAAGCGGAACCGGCGGATTCCTCCACGACGATTTTCCGCACCAGCAGCCAAATAGCGTCTGGACCCATGGCGATGGCAGGGCTGCCGAGTGCACGCTGCCCCCGTTCCTGATCAAGGGCCGGTACGGCGAACCCATCATCACCCGCGTCTACAACGACCTGCCCGTCGACCGGGCCCAAAACAACGGCTTCGGGCGCAACGAAACTCAGCTTCATTTCCACAACGCGCACAATGGCGCCGAGAGTGATGGTGCCGCGAATGTGCATCATTTCCCCGGCACGTTCTACGATTACCGCTGGAGCACGACGCTTGCCCGGCGCGACAAGATCAACACGCAGGCAACCGATCGACGGGCATCAGGACCGGACGACAACACCAGCCTTGTCAACGTCTCTGGAGATTTCCGCGAACTGCAAGGCAGCATGTTCGCGCATGATCACCGTTTCTTCTTCACGGCGGAGAACGTCTATAAAGGCAACCTTGGCACTATCAATTACTATAGCGGCCCCGACCGTGGCAACGAGGTGTTGTCGGACGGCGTCAATCTACGGCTGCCGAGCGGCAAATTGCTGGGTTGGGGCAACGTCGATTTTGACGTCAATCTGATATTTTCCGATGCCGTATGCGACGCTGCGGGCCAGCTTTTCTTCGACATTTTCGACACTGACGGAATGCTCGGGGACGTGCCGTTGGTCAATTTCGGCTATGCGCCATTCTTCGAAGTGCTGCCGCGAAAGTACCGTTTCCGCACCCTGAACGCGAGCGTGTCGCGATTCCTGAAACTCGCACTCGCGGATGCCAGGGGAAATGCCGTCCCCATCAAATTTATTGCCAATGATGGAAATCTTGTTGTCAACACCCTGACATTAAATTCGCTTCCTTTGCAGGGGATTGCCGAGCGCTACGACTTCGTCGCTGATTTTTCCGGCTTCCGCAGTGGTGACAGAATACAGGTGGTCAATCTCATTCGTCACGAAGACGGTCGTGGTCCCAAGGAGGAGCTCAGCCTGGCCCAAGCGCTGCGGGGCGTTTCCTCCGATCCGGTCGTCGGGCCAATGCTTGAGTTTCGCGTGGTTGGCGCAGTCGAAAGCGTGGATGTCCCCGGTGTCATCCACCGCGCCACGGACCCGGACGTCAGTCAGGTTCCGCCCAAGTTGACTGAGCAGATTCCGATCGTCGCTCCGGTGCGCACAAGGCTCGTCGAATTTGGCAGGTCGGGGAAGGGAGATGCCCGCGGGGCCAACGGATGCGTGCCCGATTGCGGCGAATTCGCCAACTTTCCCTGGACCATTCGCGTCAACGGCGAGGCTTCCCACTCGATGAACGCCAACAGGATTTCCCTGCTCATCCCAAAGGCCGGCGAGGTGGAGCATTGGACCTACAAGAATGGGGGCGGCGGATGGGATCACCCCATTCACCTTCATTTCGAGGAGGGGATTACAATATCGCGCACCGGAATGAAACTTGAGGCGACCGAGAACCTGCAGAGGAAGGACGTCTGGAGGCTGGGCGAAGGCGGCAGCGTCACCTTCCAGGTTCAGTTTGGCGAATTCGGCGGCGCCTACGTCAACCATTGCCATAACACGGTGCATGAGGATTTCTCGATGCTGGCGCGGATTCAGCTGCTGACCGGTGTCGCCGGCACGCCTCAGGCCGCGGTGACCCCAACTCCCAATCCAACCCCGGACGGAGTCTTTTTCACCACACCGGAGATTCTGCGCGAAGGCGTGCCGAAAGGCTGGGTCAACACCCAGCCGCAGGCGACTGCCCAGGTCGAAGCATTGTGAGACGTTGATAGAGCGGTTGTTCGAAGTGTTATTATCGTTGATGGTACGTCCTGAATTTTGGCTTGAGCTTCCTTTAGCGTGTTAACGCGTAGCGCGACTGGAACCAGGCGATCAAGGTGGCGAGATATGCGACCAAAGCAATTGGACTTGCTGCGGCGCAGGTATCGAGGACAGAAAGGCATTCAGGAAATCAATCATCGCAGATTCCCCTCCGACTTTTGTAGCTAGAACCGAACCTCGAAGAGTAGTTCGCCGTCGCTGTGGCCAATCAAGCGCCAACCGACGCGACGGTAAAGGTTCTGCTGTCGTTCTCGGATCCGTCGTCAGCCAGATCCGCCGGATCGCGTTGTTTGAGCTGTCGGCGCGATCTGCCGGATGGTGGATCAGGTCTCGTGCAGGACATGAGCGGCCTTGACGGCGGCGGAGGCGCGGTTTTCGACGCCGAGCTTCACATAGATCTGTTCGAGATGCTTGTTTACGGTGCGCGCCGACAGGCCGAGAATCTCGCCGATATCGCGGTTGGCCTTGCCCTTCGCAATCCATAGCAATACTTCGGATTCTCTCTGTGTCAGCGAGAAATGCCGGCGCAGCACCTCGTCATCGGCGCGCGCGTTGTTTGCCGTCAGGCGAAACAGATATTCGTCAGCACCGATCGCGCCCAAAAAGGCAAGCTGAAGCACGTCCTTGCCGGCATGCGAAAGCGAGATCGCGCCGTCGCGCGCTGAGGCCGGGCGGGTTTTCATCCACTCGGCAATCTTCGTGACCACCGTGTCCATGGCGTCGTCTCTGTCCATTGCAGCGTTGACGAGGCGTGTTGCCTGTGGCGTCGACCAGTGAATGTCGCCGTTGCCCTTGACCGCAAGCAAATGCCGGCCGGCAGCATCCAGCGCAACGCGCGCGCTCTGTGTCGAACGTGCGTTGCGCAGGTGGACACCGATCCGCGCTCGCAACTCGTCGATATTGATCGGCTTCGTCAGGTAGTCGACGCCTCCGGATTCAAGAGCGCGAACGACATGCTCGGTTTCCGTCAGACCGGTCATGAAGATGACCGGTATCTGGCTGATTGCCGGGTTCGATTTGAGTTTCCTGCAAGTCTCAAAGCCGTCCATAGATGGCATGACCGCATCCAGCAGAATGAGGTCTGGGGTAATGCGCTCCACAATATTCAGCGCAGCCGAGCCCGATGTGGCGATCAGGACGGAGAAGCCGGACTGCTCCAGAGCATCGGTCAAGAACCCCAATGCTTCCGGCGAGTCATCCACCAGCAAAACGATATCGCGCGGGAGCTCAGCCAAGGGTTTCTACCTTCTCATCAAAACGGTGGAGGAAGTTCATGAGGCCATTCAGATCGAATGAGGCCGCATAGGAACGAAGCTCCTCTGTAAATGGCTGATTTGCCTCATCCTTGGCAAGGTCGGTGAGCTTTGCTTCGATGCCTCTGATGTAGCCGATCTCGGCGAGCCGCAACAATTCCTGGACGTGTGCGGGCCCCGGGTTGACCAACGGTTGTTCGCGCTTGGCGGCGGGTGGCTGGACGTCCTCCGCATAGAGCCATTTCAAGCCGAGATGGAGCGCAAGCTTGTCCCGCAGCTGCCTGATGTCGACGGGTTTTCCGATCGCATCGTCGTGGCTGTCGTCACTGTCGCGGTGAGCAGCAGCGTCGCCGATATTGGCGGACAGCATGACGATCGGAGCGGTTTGTCCATTGGCACGCAGGCGAGAAACGAGTTGCCAGCCATTCATGCCGGGCATCAAGATGTCGACGAGGAACAGATCGGGTTGAATGCCTTCGATCAAGGTTAGGCAGTCCGTCCCGCTCGCCGCCGTCAGGACGACGAAATCAAGTGGGGCAAGCACCTCGCGCATCATTTCGCGGTGATCCTCGTTATCGTCCACGACGACGATCGTGCGTCGAGGGCCGTTGTAACTGACGATCTTTTTTTCCTGCGGCGGGACGATCATTTCGCGAAGGACCGCTGAAAGCATGAGCCGAACCCGGAACACGGTTCCATGATCCTTCTCGCTGCTCACCGAGATTTCGCCGCCGAGCGTGTTGGTCAGCAGTTGCGTGATCGTCAGGCCAAGACCGAGGCCCGGCATCGGACGGATGCTGTCGGCTTCTCCCCGCTGGAACGGCTCGTAGATGCGGGTCAGATCCTTCTCGGCGATGCCGCGCCCGGTGTCGGCCACGGTGAAGGTCGCGACTTGGCTGCGATAGCCGACGTCGAAGGTGACGCTGCCTTCGTCCGTGAACTTGATGGCATTGGAAAGCAGGTTGACCAGAATCTGGCGTAGCCGCTTTTCGTCGGTGCGTACGAACTGGGGCAGGGCGGGCGAGCGATCGTGATGGAAGGTCAGTCCCTTGGCTTGCGCCTGCGGGCGGAACATGTCGACGACCTGATCCAGGAAATCCTGGATGTTGATCTCATTGGAATAGACCTGCAGACGCCCGGCTTCGATCTTGGAAATATCGAGGAGGCCATCAATGAGGCCGGACAGATGTTCCGCGCTGCGGCGAATGACCTTGATCGAGGACTGGCGTGGAGCCGGGATCGTTTCGTCGCGCTCGAGAATCTGCGCGTAGCCGAGCACCGCGTTCAGTGGCGTGCGCAGTTCATGACTGAGACCGACCACATAGCGGCTCTTGGCCCGGTTGGCCGCCTCCGCCGTCTCCTTTGCGGTCTGCAAGGCGGCGTCAGTCTTCTTGTGGGCAGCGATTTCCTTCAATAGCAGCGTGTTTTGGCGCGACGACTCCTCTTCGGCTACCACGCGGCTGTCGTGCGCCAGGACATAGAACCAGCACACGACGCCCGCAATCACGGCAAAGACGAAGAAGACGACGAGGATCGTTCCGTTGACGACCTCGGCGGTCTCCGGGGACGCTGAGGAAACCTGATGGGCGATCATCGCGAGGATGACGCCGACGGCCGTCAGCGCCAGCACGACGGCGATGCCGTAGCGACCGAGGCGGGTGGTCAGCTTCTCGACCACGGTTTCCGGCAGCACTGCCTTGGCGACCGTGCCGATCTGCGCGTTGAAGTGCGCCTTCGGCTTGCACATATCGTGGCAGCGGCTGTCGAGCGAACAGCAGAGCGAGCAGATCGGCGCCGCATAGGCCGGGCACCAGGCCATGTCTTCCGGCTCGAAGGGATGCTCGCAGACCGAGCAGGTGATGTTGGTGAGGTTCCTCCAGCTGTGGCGCGGCTTGCGGGCCAGATAGAACTTGCCTCTTGTCCCCCAGGCGATCAAGGGCGAAGCGATCAGCGCGACGACAAGTGTGATGTAGGGCGCCAGCGATGCGGCGATGGAGCCGAACACACCGAAATGCGCGACTAGCGCAATGCTAGCCGACAGCGTCATTGCGCCGAGGCCAACGGGGTTGATGTCGTAGAGGTGGGCGCGCTTGAATTCGATGCCGGGAGGGGCAAGGCCGAGCGGCTTGTTGATGAAAAGATCGGCTGAGATCGTGCAGAGCCAGGCCATGGCGATGATCGAAAAGATGCCGAGCGTTTCCTCCAGCAGCTTGTAGATACCGAGTTCCATCAGCAGAAGGGCGATCGCCACGTTGAAGACGAGCCAGATGACGCGACCGGGATGGCTGTGGGTGAGGCGGGAGAAAAAGTTCGACCAGGCGAGCGACCCCGCATAGGCATTCATCACGTTGATCTTCAGCTGTGAGACGACCACGAAGGCGGCCATGAGCAGCAGCGCGGCATGGTGCCAGGGGATCATGTAGCCGAAGGCTGTGAGATACATCTGGGCCGGATCGGCGGCGCGATCGACCGGCACGCCCGAAGCGAAGGTGAGTACCACGAGGAAGGAGCCCGCAAGCAGCTTCGGCGCCCCGATAATCACCCAGCCGGGACCGGCCAGAAACACCGCGAGCCGGTGGCGCCAGTTGCGCTGCTTTTCCGGCGGTAGAAAGCGCAGGAAGTCGGCCTGTTCGCCGATCTGCGACATCAGCGCCAGGATGACGGCCGAGGCGGCACCGAACTCGACGAGATCGAACGGTGCTACGGTGCCCGGCGGCCCGGAAGCATGACGGATACCGGCAAAGGCGCGCCAGAGATCGAACTTTTCCCAATCCATCACGGCGATGAAGAGGAAGGGCAGAACGTTGAGGACGATCCAGAAAGGCTGGGTGAGCAATTGGAACCGGCTAATCAGTCGGACGCCGTGCGTGACCAGCGGAATGACCATGACGGCGCTGATGATGTAACCGATCCATAGCGGGATTCCGAGCGTCAGCTCCAAGGCGCCGGACATGATGGAAGCTTCAATCGCAAACAGCATGAAGGTGAAGCTGGCATAGATCAGTGAGGTGACCGTCGAGCCGATATAGCCGAAGCTCGCGCCGCGGGTCAGCAGGTCGATATCGACGCCGTGGCGGATCGCATAGCGGCTGATCGGTAACCCGATGGCGAGCATGGCGATGCTGGCGACGACAATGGCGAAAAAGGCGTTGGTCGTACCGTAGGAGAGGGTGATCGCACCGCCGATCGCTTCCAGCGCCAGGAAAGAGATGGCGCCGATCGCCGTCTGCGAGATGCGCTGCGACGAGAACTGCCGGGCGCTCTTTGCGGTAAAGCGCAGCGCGTAGTCTTCCAGCGTCTGGTTCGCCACCCAGCGATTGTATTCGCGCCTGACCGGAATGATGCGTTGCCGCGCTGCCATGCCTTGGTGCCAGCCCCTTTGTTCCCCTTGTCACGCGTTCGTAACACGGAACGACACGAGGCTTAAGAGTGCGGTGCAGCGCAAGACTGCACATTTCGCCCCGTCCACTACGTCATATTACGTATACGCTTTCGCAGTGCAGCACCGGATAGTCCTTTAAGCAACAGTTAACTTCCGTTTTCGGCCTGTTGTCCAACAAGAAGAGGGGATCAACCAGATGAATCTCAAGTCCTATATCACGGGCGCCGCACTCGGCGCCGTCCTGTCGGCCACGGCCGCTTTCCACGGAGCCGTTGCGGCTGACGACACCATCAAGGTCGGCGTTTTGCATTCGCTGTCCGGCACGATGGCGATCTCCGAAACGACGCTGAAAGACGCCATGCTGATGCTCATCGACGAGCAGAACAAGAAGGGCGGCCTTCTGGGCAAGAAGCTCGAAGCCGTCGTCGTCGACCCGGCTTCCGACTGGCCGCTGTTTGCCGAAAAGGCACGCGAGCTGATCGAAAAGGACAAGGTTGCGGCCGTCTTCGGTTGCTGGACGTCCTCGTCGCGCAAATCGGTTCTGCCTGTATTCGAAGAGCTCAACTCGATCCTCTTCTACCCGGTCCAGTATGAAGGCGAAGAGTCTTCGCGCAACATCTTCTACACGGGTGCTGCTCCGAACCAGCAGGCGATCCCCGCGGTCGACTACCTGATGGAAAAGGAAGGCGTTAAGCGCTTCGTTCTCGAAGGCACCGACTACGTCTATCCGCGCACGACGAACAAGATTCTGGAAGCCTATCTCGAATCCAAGGGTATTCCGAAGGAAGACATCATCATCAACTACACGCCGTTCGGCTTCTCCGATTGGCAGACGGAAGTGAAGAAGATCAAGGAATTCGGTTCCGCTGGCAAGAAGACGGCCGTGGTCTCGACCATCAATGGTGACGCGAACGTTCCTTTCTACAAGGAACTCGGCAACCAGGGCATCAAGGCAACCGATATCCCGGTCGTCGCCTTCTCGGTCGGTGAAGAAGAGCTTGCCGGTCTCGACACCAAGCCGCTCGTCGGCCACCTCGCTGCTTGGAACTACTTCGAGTCTGTCGAAAGCCCGGCAAACAAGAAGTTTATCAAGCAGTGGCACGAGTTCACCAAGAACAACAAGCGCGTGACGAACGACCCGATGGAAGCCGCCTATATCGGCTTCAACGCCTGGGTTAAGGCTGTTCAGGCTGCCGGCACGACCGACACGGATAAGGTTCTCGACACGATCATCGGCACCACCGTTCCGAACCTGTCGGGCGGCTATGCGACCGTTATGCCAAACCACCACATCACGAAGCCGGTGCTGATCGGCGAAATCCAGGGCGACGGCCAGTTCGAAATCGTTCAGCAGACCCCGGCGGTCGTCGGCGACGAATGGTCCGACTATTTGCCCGACTCCAAGGATCTGATCTCCGATTGGCGCAAGCCAATGAACTGCGGCAACTTCAATGTTGCCTCGGGCAAGTGCGGCGGCAAGGGCTCCTGAGTGCGTTCCACCCTGTCACTCTGACGCCTGAAGACTTCCGCCCGGTCTCTCCTGTCCGGGCGGAAGGTCCATCTCCGAAGCGCAGCCTTGATGCTTCGGACGGCACCGGTTCCATGTTTTGGATCGATGCCGATTTGAAGGCTTAACTTTCTCGATTGCGCCGGAAGGCCAACGATAACCGAGGCAAGAAAGCCGATGTATCGCGCCATCAAGATTTTGCTTCTGACCCTATGCCTGGCAGTGCCGGCTTTTGCGACTGCGCTCAAAGCGCAGGAAGATATTCATCCGCTTATTGATGCACTTGGCGTCGGCGATTTCCCTGAGCGCGAAGCCGCGATCAAGGCACTGGTCGCCTCCAAGGACCCGCGTGTCGGTGAGATTCTGCAGCTGCTGCGCGACGGCCAGCTTTACGTGAATTCCGAGACCGGCGGCCCTGTGCTGGTGCAGGGCGGCGCCGAGGGTGAGCCGACCTACGCCGACCCGATTTCCGGTGAGGTCGTCTCCGACGTTGATCCGGATTACATGTCCAAGGTCAAGATCAACAATTCGTTGCGCACGGTGATTGCCACCGCTACGAGCCAGCTGACGCTGCTGAGCCCGGATCGCGGCGCGCGGCTTGCGGCGGCTCAGGGATTGCTCAAGGACGCCGATCCAGCAAACCTTGATCTTCTCACCTCGGCGCTGGCCGAAGAGAAGGACGCCGAAGTTAGGAATGCGATGGAAGCGGCGCGCGCCGTTATGGTGCTGAAGAGCGATGTCAGCGCCGACGAGAAGAAGGCTGCGATCGACACGGTTGCGGCGCGCGGTGGGCGCGATGCGCTGACCATCCTGAATTCGGCCATGGCGACCGCGCCTGACGAACTGAAGGGCGCCATCCAGACCCATATCAATGCGATCAACCGCAGCCTCGCCCTCTGGGATGTCGGGCAGAATGTATGGTACGGGTTGTCGCTCGGGTCGGTGTTGCTGCTCGCGGCGATCGGCCTTGCCATCACCTTCGGCGTCATGGGCGTCATCAATATGGCGCACGGCGAAATGGTGATGATCGGTGCCTACACGACGTACGTCGTGCAGGAGTACATCAGCTCCGCATTTCCGGAACTTGGAAACTACTCGCTGGCCTTCTCCGTTCCGGCGGCCTTCCTCTTCACTGGCTTCGTCGGCCTCGTCATCGAGCGCATCGTCATCCGCTATCTCTACGGCCGCCCGCTCGAAACGCTGCTTGCCACCTGGGGCGTGTCGCTGATCCTGCAGCAGGCGGTGCGGACAATCTTCGGCCCGACCAACCGCGAGGTGCGCAATCCGAGCTGGATGTCGGGCGCATTCGAACTGAGCGGTCTCTCGATCACCTGGAATCGTCTCTGGATCATCGTCTTTTCGATGGTGGTGTTCTTTGCGCTGCTTGTTCTCTTGAAGCGCTCGGCATTCGGATTGCAGATGCGCGCGGTTACTCAGAACCGCCGCATGGCGTCGTCGATGGGCATCCGTACCGGTTGGGTCGACGCATTTACCTTCGCGCTCGGTTCCGGCATTGCCGGCATCGCGGGCGTCGCACTCTCGCAGATCGACAACGTTTCGCCGAACCTCGGCCAGAGCTATATCATCGACAGCTTCATGGTCGTGGTCTTCGGCGGAGTCGGCAATCTCTGGGGCACGCTTGTCGGTGCCCTGTCGCTCGGCGTCCTCAACAAGTTCCTCGAGCCCTTCGCCGGCGCCGTGCTCGGCAAGATCCTGGTGCTCGTTCTCATCATTCTCTTCATCCAGAAGCGTCCGCGCGGGCTCTTCGCACTTAAAGGAAGGGCGGTGGAAGCATGATTACGGCCTTCCTGCTCCGGTCTCTCGACCGCAAGATCATCGCTGCGATCGTCATTCTGCTTGCGGTCGCCGTGCTGGTGCCCGTGCTCAACCTGATGACCGCACCGACCAACCCGCTGCATATCCCGACCTACATCATGGCGCTGTTTGGCAAATACCTGACCTATGCGCTGCTGGCACTGGCGCTCGATCTGGTCTGGGGCTTCTGCGGAATCCTCTCGCTCGGGCACGGTGCTTTCTTCGCGCTTGGCGGCTATGCGATGGGCATGTATCTGATGCGGCAGATCGGCTCGCGCGGCGTCTACGGTGACCCTGTTCTACCCGATTTCATGGTGTTCCTGAACTGGAAGGAACTGCCTTGGTTCTGGTACGGCTTCGACAAGTTCTGGTTTGCAGCCCTGATGGTTCTGCTGGTGCCCGGCCTGCTTGCCTTCGTCTTCGGTTGGTTCGCGTTCCGCTCGCGCGTCAACGGTGTCTATCTCTCGATCATTACGCAGGCGATGACCTATGCGCTGCTGCTTGCCTTCTTCCGCAACGACATGGGCTTCGGCGGCAATAACGGCATGACCGACTTCAAGGAGATTGTCGGTTACAGCGTGCAGGCCGATGGCACGCGCGCCGCGCTCTTTGCTGCGACCGCCATCTTCCTGGCGTTGTCGCTATTGATCGCCTCCGCCATCGTGCGCTCGAAGTTTGGCAAGGTGCTTGTCGGCGTCCGCGATGCGGAAAGCCGTACGCGCTTCCTCGGCTACCGCGTCGAACACTTCAAGCTCTTCACCTTCGTCGTCTCGGCGATGATGGCCGGCATCGCCGGGGCGCTCTATGTGCCGCAGGTCGGGATTATCAACCCTGGCGAATTTGCTCCTGCCAACTCGATCGAGGTTGTCATCTGGACGGCGGTCGGTGGGCGTTCGACTCTGATTGGCCCGATCATTGGCGCCATTCTCGTCAACGGCGGCAAAACCATCTTTACCGGTCTGTTTCCGGAGTTCTGGCTATTCGCGCTTGGTGGTCTCTTCGTGCTCGTCACGCTGTTCCTGCCGAAGGGGATCGTTGGCACGATCGGCCAGTACTTCTCGCGCCGCAAGCCGAAGGCGGAGGCCACGCCCGCGCTTCAGGAAGAGGGCGTCGACGCAAAAATCCAGCCGGCGGAGTGAGCGATCATGATCCCTGATGTCAAACCAAACAGCGTTCTCTATCTCAACAACGTCTCGGTTTCCTTCGACGGATTCAAGGCGCTGAACTCGCTCTCGATCATCATCGAACCCGGCGAACTGCGCGCCATCATCGGCCCGAACGGCGCCGGCAAGACGACGATGATGGACATCATCACCGGCAAGACCCGACCGGACGAAGGCGAAGTGTACTTCAACGGCGACGTGGACCTGACGAAGAGAGACGAGGCCGACATCGCCCAGCTCGGGATCGGCCGCAAGTTTCAGAAGCCGACGGTGTTCGAGAGCCACACGGTATGGGACAATCTGGAACTGGCGCTGAACCGCAAGCGCGGTGTCTTTGCGACGCTGTTCTATCGGCTCTCCGCCGACGACAAGGCGCGTATCGAGGAGATCCTTGAAACGGTGCGGCTGACGCATCGGCGTGACGAGCTGGCTGCCAATCTCTCGCACGGCCAGAAGCAGTGGCTGGAGATCGGCATGCTTCTGGCGCAGGAGCCGAAGCTGCTCCTGGTCGACGAGCCGGTCGCCGGCATGACGGACGCGGAGACCGCGGAAACCGCGATCCTGCTCAAGCAGATTGCCAAGACGCGCTCGGTGGTCGTCGTCGAGCACGACATGGGCTTCATTCGCGAACTGGGCGTCAAGGTGACCTGCCTTGCGGAAGGTTCTGTGCTGGCCGAAGGGTCGATCGATTTCGTAAGCTCCGATCCGAAGGTGATCGAGAATTATCTGGGGCGGTGAGATGCTGACAGTCGAGAATGCAAACCTTCACTACGGCGCGGCACAGGCGCTGCGCGGCATCTCCATCAAGGCTGACATGGGCAAGATCACTTGCGTGCTGGGGCGTAACGGCGTGGGCAAGAGCTCTCTTCTCCGCGCCGTTACCGGCCAGCATCCGTTGTCGGCCGGCAGTGTCAGCTTCAACGACGTGAAGCTTAACGGACTGCCGCCGTTTGCCCGCGCCAAGCAGGGCATCGGCTATGTGCCTCAGGGCCGCGAGATCTTTCCCTTGCTGACGGTCAAGGAAAACCTCGAGACCGGCTTTGCGCCGCTGGGGCGCCGGGACCGTTCCATCCCTGATGATATTTTCAGCCTGTTTCCGGTGCTGCAGTCGATGCTCGGGCGGCGCGGCGGCGATTTGTCGGGTGGACAGCAGCAGCAACTGGCGATCGGCCGGGCGATGGTGACGCGGCCGAAGATCCTCGTGCTCGACGAGCCGACCGAAGGCATCCAGCCGTCGATCATCAAGGATATCGGCCGGGCGATCCGCTATCTGCGCGACAGCACTGGCATGGCGATCCTGCTGGTCGAGCAGTATCTCGACTTCTGCCGCGAGCTCGCCGACTATGTCTACATCATGGATCGCGGTGAGATCGTTCATGAGGGGCTTGCCGAAACGCTTGATACACCGGAAGCGCGTCGTCATCTGACCGTCTGATCCTGCGGCAATCCACTGGGCAGATGCTGCTTTCTTCGGCAATTCCTGAGTGCGTCGAAGCTGCTTTTCCGAAGGCGCGGAACGCATCGGCGCGGCACAGGAATTGCTTGCTTTCAGCAGGTTGCTAACTTCAATGAAAACGACTGGGTCAACCGGCGGTGCACTGGAAGGGGATGGAATGACGAACGCGGCGGTAGCCACGAGACCGCAAAGAGCCGAGGGGTGCGGGCATCTGGCTGCAAAGACGCTCGACGGGCGCACGCGCCTGCAGGAGCTTTATCAGGAGGGAGCGGCAAAAATCCGCCTTCCCGATACATTCGATTCCTCCATGGAGGCCGTCATCATCAATACGGCAGGCGGCCTCACCGGCGGCGACCGGATGAACTGGAGCGTAAATGCCGGTCCAGGCACGCGCATCGACGTCACCACCCAGGCCTGCGAGAAGATTTACAAGGCGTCAGCGGGAACGGCCGAGGTCAACACTAGCATTTCCGTCGGCGCAGACGCTCGGGTGGACTGGCTGCCGCAGGAAACCATTCTGTTCGATCGCTCGTCGCTGTTTCGAAGACTAGACGTCGATCTCGATGACGATGCCGAATTCCTGGCCGTCGAAGCGATCCTGCTTGGCCGCAAGGCGATGGGGGAGGCGCTGGACACCGGCCTCTTTCGCGACCGCTGGCGTATCCGCAAGGCAGGCCGGCTCTGCCACGCGGAAGACCTGCAATTGCAGGGGAGTGTCGCATCGCTTGCCTGTGCGGATGCCGTGCTCGGTGGCAAGGTCGCGTTTGCGACGGTGCTCTATGTCGGGCCGCGTGCGGAAGCTTATCTCAGCGCAGTGCGTCCCTTGCTCGAAGATCATATGGGCGGCGCCAGCAGCTGGGCCGGCAAGCTCGTCGTGCGTCTTTCGGCGCCCGATGGTTTCGCCTTGAGAAAAATCCTAATCCCGATCATTTCGACCTTGCGCAATGGAGCGCCGGTACCGAAAGTCTGGAATCTCTAGAACCGGATGATTTCAGGTTCTTCGACCTGAAATCTGAATCCGGTTCTAAATTAAAGAAGAAGAGCATGATGTCGTCCGAATACCGCTTCAGACTTTTCGGCATCATGCACTGATCAAGCAGATGGATGCACGATGAACCTCACACCGAGAGAAAAAGACAAGCTGTTGATTTCGATGGCGGCCATGGTCGCGCGGCGGCGGTTGGAGCGGGGCGTCAAGCTCAACCATCCCGAAGCGATCGCGCTGATCACCGATTTCGTCGTCGAAGGCGCGCGTGATGGTCGCCCGGTCGCGGAACTGATGGAAGCCGGCGCCCATGTCATCGCCCGTCACCAGGTCATGGAAGGCATTGCCGAGATGATCCACGACGTGCAGGTCGAGGCGACTTTTCCCGATGGCACCAAGCTCGTGACGGTCCACGAGCCGATCCGCTGAGGTTCACATGCTGGAGCTGCGCCCCAATTGCGAATGCTGCGACAAGGATCTGCCGCCTGACAGTTCCGAAGCGATGATCTGCACCTTCGAATGCACATTCTGCACCGATTGTGTCGCCGATGTCCTCGGCGGTGTCTGCCCGAATTGCGGCGGCGAGCTCGTGCGCCGCCCGGTGCGCCCGGCGGCCAAGCTTGCCAAATACCCCGCGTCGACAAAGCGCGTTCTGAAGGCCGAGGGCTGTGCGCCCATCAAGGCCGCGTGAGGAGAAGATCATGATCCCAGGAGAAGTCATTGCCGCAAGCGGCGAGATCGAGCTGAACGTCGGTGCGCCGACGGTAACGCTCGAGGTCTCGAACACCGGCGATCGCCCGGTGCAGGTTGGCAGCCACTATCATTTCGCGGAGACGAATGCGGGCCTGTCCTTCGAACGGGAGAAAGCGCACGGCATGCGACTTGATATCCCGGCAGGCACTGCCGTGCGCTTCGAGCCCGGCCAGACGCGATCGGTAACGCTGATCCCGCTTTCCGGCAAGCGCGAGGTCTATGGTTTCCGCCAGCTCGTCATGGGCAAGCTCTAAAGTGGCCCGGGAGGAAACGATGCGGGCGAGCTTGCATCTTCTGGCGACCGGCGTTGCGATGTTCATCGCCGTCGGCGCCCGTGCCGAAGATCTGGACTGCAAAAATCCCGTCACACAGGCCGACATGACCGCTTGTGAGCAGGCGCGTCAGGAAACCGCCGACAAGGCGCTGAACGCGCAATACAAGATTACGCGCGCGGCCCTTGCTACGCTCGACAAGGATCTCGGCGCCGATAGCGGTGCCGAGAAGGCGCTTGTAAAGGCACAGCGGGCGTGGGTCGATTTTCGCGATGCGGAGTGCGAGGCGGCAGGCTTCCAGGCGCGCGGCGGCACGATGGAGCCGATGCTGGTCGCCGGCTGCATCGCCGAGTTGACGGACGAACGCACCAAGCAGCTCAAGGAACTTGCAGAAACGATGGGCAACTGAGGTGGTTGGCAGGATCATGATCGTCGGCAACGGAGAGATCGGAGCAGAAGCGGCGGCCGCGGTGGCGGATTCCGCATTCGTGATCCGCTTCAACGAATGCCGGTCTTATGAGGCGAGCCCGGGCCGCACAGATGTCGTCGCGATCTGCAATACCGGGCGGCCAGCAAAGGCAATGCTCGGCTCCGATGCGTGGCGGGAACATCCCGGCGTGCGGGAAGCGGCGGCGATCTGGAGTGTGCGCGATCCGGAGAAATTCGCGCAGCTGCGTGAACCACTTGCCGTATCGCACCCCGAGCTGGATGATTTCTGCGACGATTACACGAGTCAATTCAATGCGTTCTGCATGGCTGTTGGAAAGGTGCATGTGGTCGTGGATAAAGTGATTCATGAGGCCGTCGACACGGCGCTCGCGGCTTACCACCCCGCGCCTTACGTCGTGCCGAGCAGCGGCATGATCGTGATCGCTGAAGTGATGAACAGATTTCCCGAGGCCGCCATCGATCTCGCGGGCTTCGGCCACGCGGGTTGGGAATGGCATCCCTTTGCTGCCGAACGGCAGCTTGTCGACAGTTATGTCGCCGCCGGCCGCGTCACGCGGCTGCCGGCGAGCACATCCCTTTCTTCCTCCCAAGGAGCCTGACATATGCCCTACAAGATTTCCCGCGCCGCCTATGCCAGCATGTTCGGCCCGACCACCGGTGACAAGGTGCGTCTTGCCGATACGGAGCTCTTCATCGAGATCGAGAAGGACTTCACCACCTATGGCGAAGAGGTAAAGTTCGGCGGCGGCAAGGTTATCCGTGATGGCATGGGGCAGAGCCAGGCAACACGGGCGCAGGGTGCCGTCGATACCGTTATCACCAATGCCGTGGTTATCGATCACTCCGGCATCTACAAGGCCGATATCGGGCTCAAGAGCGGCCGCATCGCGGCGATCGGGAAGGCGGGTAATCCCGATACCCAGCCGGGCGTCAACATCATCGTCGGTCCCTCGACCGAGGCAATCGCGGGCGAAGGCAAGATCATCACGGCCGGCGGCATGGACGCGCATATCCACTACATCTGCCCGCAGCAGATCGAAGAAGCGCTGATGTCGGGCGTCACCTGCATGCTGGGCGGTGGCACGGGCCCCGCACATGGCACGCTCGCCACCACCTGCACCGGCGCCTGGCATATCGAGCGGATGATCGAGAGCTTCGACGGCTTTCCGATGAACCTCGCGCTTGCCGGCAAGGGCAACGCCTCGCTGCCGGCGGCGCTCGAGGAAATGGTGCTGGCCGGCGCGTCGTCGCTAAAGCTGCACGAAGATTGGGGCACGACGCCGGCGGCGATTGACTGCTGCCTTTCGGTCGCCGACGAATACGACATCCAGGTGATGATCCATACCGATACGCTGAACGAAAGCGGCTTCGTTGAGGATACGATCGGCGCTATCAAGGGCCGCACGATCCACGCCTTCCACACCGAGGGCGCGGGCGGCGGACATGCGCCTGATATCATCAAGATCTGTGGCCAGTCGAACGTCATTCCGTCGTCGACCAATCCGACCCGGCCCTATACCGTCAACACGGTTGCCGAGCATCTCGACATGCTGATGGTCTGCCATCACCTGTCGCCGTCGATCCCGGAAGATATCGCCTTCGCCGAAAGCCGCATCCGCAAGGAGACGATCGCCGCTGAAGATATTCTTCACGATATTGGCGCCTTCTCGATCATCTCGTCCGACAGCCAGGCCATGGGCCGCGTCGGCGAGGTGGCGATCCGCACCTGGCAGACGGCCGACAAGATGAAGCGTCAGCGCGGACGCCTCAAGGAAGAGACGGGCGAGAACGACAACTTCCGCGTTCGCCGCTACATTGCGAAATACACCATCAACCCTGCGATCGCCCAGGGCCTCAGCCACGAGATCGGTTCGGTCGAAGTGGGCAAGCGCGCCGATCTGGTTCTGTGGAACCCTGCCTTCTTCGGCGTCAAGCCGGAGATGGTATTGCTCGGCGGTTCGATCGCGGCAGCTCCGATGGGCGATCCGAACGCTTCGATCCCGACGCCGCAGCCGATGCACTACCGGCCGATGTTTGCCGCCCACGGCAAGCTGCGCACCAATTCGTCGGTAACCTTCGTTTCGCAGGCGTCGCTCGACGCCGGCCTGAAGAGCCGTCTCGGCGTCGCCAAGAATCTCGTCGCGGTGAAGAACACCCGTGGCGGTATTTCCAAGGCGTCGATGATCCACAACAGCCTGACGCCTGAAATCGAGGTCGATCCCGAGACTTACGAGGTCCGTGCTAACGGCGAGTTGCTGACCTGCGAGCCGGCAACGGTGCTGCCGATGGCGCAACGTTACTTCCTGTTTTGACTGTTTGGAGCCGACCGGTGTCAGAGGCCGGCCGGTCCTAACATCTTGCGTTAGGATCGAATCTTCCCTGGGTTGTCTTTTATTTTTCGATGTTCCACCTTGAGGCGGCCTGTTCATAATGGAACATTGTTATTGTTGCGGCTTGAAAACATAGGCAAAAACAGTGGCTTATGATTTCGGCTTTATTGGTTGATTCACTGCAGAAAGCGTTGCGTTTTCGGGCACTTTTCAACCGGCGATCAATTCATGAAACTCGCTCAAATCTTAACAATTCACTTAAGAACTCGGCAGGAGTTGGCCTCTAAGCAATCTCTCTGGCGGTGGGCAAGAAGGTCGATTCGCATGAGAATTTCACTCCAGGCGGAGCTTGGCGATTTTCAGGATCGCCACACAATTTACGTCTTCGCTCTCAAGATGAGCTTCCTCGCGGTGACGCTGTCGTCGGTCGTGATAACGCTCGTATTGCCTCCGCTCGACTGGATGGGAATGTTGCCCGTCCCGCTCGCTCACGGCGTTGTCTATGGCGTGTTGCTGTCGTGGGTTATCGGCGGCGCCGTTTCGAGCGTGTTGGCTCTCGTGGCGGGTCACGCGATGCATCAGCTCAGCGTCTCGCGCGCAGAGTTCGAGCAGTTAAGCCGTACGGACGTGTTGTCAGGTCTTCTCAACCGACGCGCCTTTACCGAGGCATTGGAGCAGGTTGATGGAAATGCCTGCCTGGCGATCTTCGATGTAGACCGTTTCAAGGCCATCAATGATCGCTTCGGTCACGGCTGTGGCGACGCCGTGATCGTGGCCGTGTCGGCCATTCTGGCCGCCGCCTTCGACGGGCACTCCGTCGCGGGGAGGCTGGGCGGAGAAGAGTTCGGCGCGATCGTTGTCGGTGGCTCGCAGGAGCAGCGGATCGAGAGAGTGCGGTCGGTCTGCACACGTTTGGCGGCGCATCCCGTCGTTGCCGACGATTGCGTGGTTGCGCTTACTGTGTCGGCCGGTATTGCCGAGCTCGAGCCGGGGCGCAGCAAGGAGGGTGCCTATTCAGCGGCAGACAAGGCACTTTACCTGGCAAAGGCGCTCGGTCGAAACCGCGTGGTGCATGAGAACGAGGGACTGCATCCGGGTTGGCGCAGGCATCTGCCGGCGGAAACTGCGGCTGCTCGCGCGATGAATATGGATTGCGATGAGGCGCGGCTGGCCTGAAGAAATTCGCGCGGCGCTATTGTCCAGCGCCTCATTCCATCTTGCATCGTACGGGGCTATTTTGCATGGTCGCAATCTCAAGCGAATTGGACATGTCATGCAACACGTTACTTCCTATCTGCCTGCCGGAACGCCTTCCTCGAACCCGATCGGAAAAGTGGTTCTGCCGCACGACTTGAGGCATTTGCGGCGTAAGCTGCTTCATCTCGAAGACGGCGAGATGGTCATGCTCGATCTCAAGGAGCCGGTGCTTTTTGCAAGTGGCGATATGCTGGTTCTCGAGGACGGCGAACTCATCGAAATCGTGGCGGCCGACGAGAAGCTTTTCGAGGTCAAGGGCAAGAATCGCCTGCACCTGATCGAGCTCGCGTGGCACCTCGGCAATCGGCACCTCGGCGCGCAAATCGAGGAAGACCGCATTCTCATCCTGCGGGATCATGTGATCCGCTCCATGCTGGAAGGGCTTGGTGCGACGGTCCGGGAAGTTGCCGAGCCGTTCCAGCCGGCGCGCGGCGCCTATCATTCGCACGGACACTCGCATGGGCATGACCATGCGCACCATCATCACTCGCACGACTGAGCAAACATGACTGATGATGCCGATCTGCAGGCTCTGCTGCGGCTGATGGCATGGCTTTCGCCAGCCTTCCCCGTCGGGTCGTTCGCCTATTCAGGTGGTTTGGAGCGTGCCGTCCACGATGGGTTGGTCGCCGATTCCCATTCGCTTGCGGGGTGGGCATCGAACCTGATCGCGCGTGGGGCTGTGTGGAATGATGCCGTTCTTCTCGCCGAGAGCCACCGCTGTCACGGACAACTGGAGCGGCTTGGCGAACTGGCGGAACTCGCTGAGGCGCTTGCCGGCTCGCGCGAGCGTCATCAGGAAACGATGCTGCTTGGCGATGCGTTCCTGTCTGCCGCCAGCGCGTGGCCAGACGAGGTCTTCGATCGATTGCCACGACACGTGGCGTATCCAGTGGCCATCGGCGCCGTTGCGGGTGCGCATGGGGTGGCGTCGGAGAAGGCGATCGCGGCATTCCTCCATGCCTATCTCTCGCAGGCAGTTTCCGCAGGCATCCGTCTCGGCGTTGCCGGGCAGAAGGATGGCGTTGCCATTCTGTCGCGGCTGGAAGGCGAAATAGCCTCCGTCGCGAAGCGGGCAGCCGCTTCAACACTCGACGATCTCGGATCGGCGACCATCCAGGCCGATATCATGTCGCTGCGCCACGAGACGCAGCCGACGCGGCTCTTTCGATCATGACTTTATCCAGGCAGGTGCGGCCAGCCGTCGACCTGCGTCATTTGCCGGTGGTCGCTCTTCGAGCGGGGCGCTATCATCGATTGTCATTGGAGTTCAGAATATGAAATCAGGAAACGGACCCTTACGCGTAGGCATCGGTGGGCCGGTAGGCTCCGGCAAGACGGCGCTCACCGAGAAACTCTGCAAGGCCATGCGTGACGAATATTCCGTCGCCGTTGTTACAAACGACATCTACACGACTGAGGATGCCGAGGCGCTGATGCGCATGCAGGCTTTGCCGTCGGATCGGATCGTTGGCGTGGAAACCGGCGGTTGCCCGCATACGGCAATCCGTGAAGACGCTACGATCAATTTGCAGGCCATCGCCGGCCTCAACGAGCGGATTCCCGATCTCGACGTTGTTTTCATCGAGTCGGGCGGCGACAATCTGGCTGCCACCTTCTCTCCTGATCTGGCGGATATCACGATCTACGTCATCTCGGTTTGCCAGGGCGAGGAAATCCCGCGCAAGGGCGGCCCTGGCATTACCAAGTCGGATCTCCTTGTCATCAACAAGAAGGATCTGGCTCCTTATGTCGGCGCGGACCTGGATGTTATGGACCGCGATGCGACACGGATGCGCCAGGCACGGCCTTTTGTTTTCTCCGACATGAAGCGGGGCGATGGCGTCAACTCCATCGTCAGTTTCCTCAAGGAACATGGCGGCCTCTAGAGGTCAGACCTGCCTCAGCACATTGATATCCTCGATCGCGATGGCGCGGCCGCTAACGCTTACGCCTGATGTGCGCAAGGTGGAGAAGGCACGCGACAGCGCCTCTGGCGCCAGTCCCAGCTTTCGCGCCAGAAGGCTCTTCTGGAACGGCAGGCGCAAGGAGGCCCGCGTACCTTCATTGGTGCAGTGCGTCAGCAGATAATGCGCGACGCGTTGCGGGCTCGTGTTCATGCGATCCCGCGCCAGGCAATCCATGGTCGACAGCAGATGCTGCGAAAGGCTGCGCGCAATCGCGCTGCCAATGCGTGGCTGCCGGTCGAGCAATGCTTTGACCTGCGCGATGTCGAAGCGGGCAAGGATCGCGTGTTCCATTGCCTGGGCGCTGTAATTGTATCCTTCGCCGGCAAGCACCAGGCATTCGCCGAAGCTGTCGCCCGGCTCGCAGATGCTGATATCGGCTTCGCGGCCTTCGGAGCCGCGAAAGAGGCGAACATAGCCGCTCAGCACGCAGTAGAAGTAACGTGCCTTCTCGCGTTCGCGGAAGAGAACGTCCTGCAGCTCATAGCGCACCGCCACCGCGCAAGACAGCAGCGCATCTCGCTCATGCCGGTCGAGGCTGGACGCGATCAATGCACCACCAAGCACCGCACGCTGCGCGCCGCTCAGTTTCAAAGCTCTGGTCATCTGTTTCTCCCTGTGGCGCGGCAAGTGCGGCCCCTACCTGATATTGGCAAGGGTAACCGGGAGGCGCAGTTCAGAACTTGATCTCGATCAAATGTGGCCCAATAAAATGCCGGGGCGTTACCCCCGGCTTCTGAATTGGCGGCTACTCCGCCGCGAAAGGCGGCAGGCGCACGACATTGCCTGATTTGCCACGCTTGCCTTCCGGAGTCTCGATTGCGGTTACCCGGCTTTCGAGGGCGTCAACAGCCTGTGTAAGCTCTTCGCGGGACATTGCCAGCTCTTCCTTGTCCTTCCTGCCCACCAGACGGCCGAACATCCAGGCAAGCAGACGGGAGAGATCGTCCATGATCAGGAAGAACGAGGGCACGACGACCAGCGAAAGCACGGTCGACACGATTATGCCGCCGATCACCGCAATCGCCATCGGCGCGCGGAACGAGCCGCCCTCGCCGACGCCAAGCGCGGATGGGAGCATGCCGGCCGACATGGCAATAGACGTCATGATGATCGGGCGAGCGCGCTTGCGACCGGCCTCGACCATGGCTTCCACGCGTTCCATGCCGCGATGACGCATTTCGATGGCGAAGTCGACGAGCAGGATCGCGTTCTTGGTAACGACGCCCATCAGCATCAGGATGCCGATCATGACCGGCATCGAGAGCGGGTTCTGAGTGACAAGCAGCCCGACTGCAACGCCGCCGATCGCAAGTGGCAGCGAGAACAGGATGGTGAAGGGCTGGATCACGTCCTTGAAGAGCAGGATGAGCACAGTCAACACCAGCATGAGGCCCATCAACATGGCGTTGACGAAGCTCTGCTGCATTTCGGTCTGGACCTTCGTGTCGCCGCTTTCAGCCAGCTGGACCGTCGAAGGGATCTTGGCCTCGTCGACGATCTGCCGGAACCGAGCGGATGCCGTGTCGAGCGCCACACCCTGCGGCAGGTCGGACCCGATCGAGACGACGCGGTAGCGGTTGTTGCGCTTGATCGAGCTGACGCCTTCCGAATAGTCGATATCGGCGACGGTGGAGAGCGGCACTGTGCCGCCGCTCGCGGTCTGGATCTTCAGTGCCCGGAGGGCGGCAAGATCGCGGCGCATGTCGAGCGACGCCTGGACGCGGATCGGAATCTGGCGATCGTCCAGGTTGATCTTGGCGAGGGCCGCATCAATGTCACCGATGGTGGCGACGCGGATGGTCTCGGAGATTTGTTGCGGCGTGATGCCAAGACGGGCAGCCTGGTCCTTGCGGGGGCGGACCTGAAGTTCAGGACGGGGCAGGGCGCCCTCGGCGCTGACGTTTGCCAGCAGCGGATCGGCACGCAGCTTTGACTCCAGGATGCCGACGGCGTCGTTCAGATCCTTCTCGTTCTTCGAGAGGAAGTTGAACGACAAGTCGCGCTCGCCGCGATCGTTGAGCTTCAAGATACGCACGTCAGGGATATGGCGGAGTTTGGCAAAGACCTCCTTCTCGATATCCCACTGCGGGCGAACGCGACCCTTCGGTTCTACCTTCGGCAGATAGGGGCCGATGATCGGCAGTTTCCCAAGGAAATCATCGACAAGCTTTTTCGAAAGCCTCTGGTCGAGCTTATGGAGCGTGAGCGTAACGGTCGCGCGGCGCAGTTCGAGGTCGCCCTTCGGAGACGCGCCGCCGAGGACAAATACGCTTTCAACGCCGTCGATATCCTTGACGTCTTTGTAGATCGCATCCGTTGTCGCTTCGGTATCGTCGAGCGTCGCGTTCGGCGGCAGCTCGACGGACAGCACGACGCGCGATGCATCTTCCGGCGGCAGGAAGCTGCCGGGCACCTGCGCAAGCAACATGACGGAGCCAACGAGGAAAGCGATCGCCGCAAGCAGCGTCGCATAACGGGTCCACCACCGCCGGGTCGTGGCGCGCACGAGGCGCGTGTAACCGCGGAAGAAGAGACCATCATTGTCGTGATGGTCCTCGATGCCGTCTTCCGCACGCATTAGGTATGCAGCCATCATCGGCGTGATGAGGCGTGCCACCATGAGCGAAAAGAAGACGGAGAAGGCGACCGTGAGACCAAACTGAATGAAGTACTGGCCTGGGATGCCGGGCATAAACGACACCGGCACGAACACGGCAATGATCGTGAAGGTCGTTGCGATGACCGCGAGGCCGATTTCGTCGGCGGCCTCGATTGCAGCGCGATAGGGAGTCTTGCCCATCTTAATATGACGGGCGATGTTCTCGATTTCGACGATCGCATCGTCAACGAGAATACCTGTCGCAAGCGTCAGGGCCAGGAAGCTGACTAGGTTCAGCGAGAAGCCCATCAGGTCCATAATCCAGAAGGTCGGGATCGCCGACAGCGGCAGTGCGACTGCTGAAATCAACGTTGCACGCCAGTTCCGGAGGAACAGGAAGACGACGATGATTGCAAGTACCGCGCCTTCGATCAGCGTATCGATGGCCGCTTCATAGTTGCCGTATGTGAAGTAGACGGAGTCGCTGATCAGCTCGATACCGACGTTCGGGTTCTCGGCCCGAACCTTGTCGAGGCTCTTGGCGACAGTCTCCGCAACGCTGACTTCACTGGCGCCCTTCGAGCGGAACACGCCGAAGGTGACGACTGGCGTATCATCGAAACGCGAGAAGGACTTCGGCTCCTGATAGGTGTCCTTGATGGCGCCAAGGTCGGACAGCTTGACGAAACGACCGTTCGGCAGCGCGATCGTTGTGTTGGCGAGTTCCGCCACGTTGCGGGCATCGCCGAGCACCCGGATCGCCTGCTCGCTACCCGCCACCTGGCCGCGGCCGGAGCCGAGGTCCACGTTGGTGCCGCGCAGCTGTTGGTTTACGCTCGCGGCGGTGATGCCGTGGGCGTTCAGCTTGTCGGGATTGAGCTCGATGCGCACTTCGCGGTCCGCGCCGCCGTAGCGGTCAACGCGGCCGATGCCCGCCTGCCCCTGCAGGGCGCGTTTGATGGTATCATCGACGAACCAAGAGAGTTCTTCGAGCGTCATATCAGGCGAGGAGACGGCAAAGGTCTGAATCGCCTGGCCTTCGACGTCGATCTTCGAGACGATTGGTTCCTCGACATTAGCCGGCAGGTCGCTGCGGATGCGGTCGATTGCGTCCTTGGTATCCTGAACGGCCTGCTCGGTCGGGATTTCCATACGGAACATGACGACCGTCTGCGACTGGCCGTCTGTCACCGTCGACTGGATCTCATCGATCCCGGTTATGCTGGCAACGGCGTCCTCGATCTCCTTCGTCACCTGCATCTCGAGCTCGGCGGGCGAAGCGCCGCTCTGCGTTACGACGATGGAAACGAGCGGAACGTCGATATTCGGGAAACGCGTGATCGGCAGCTTGTTGAAGGACTGGATGCCGACGAAAAGCAGAAGTGCAAACGCCAGAAGCGATGCGACTGGATTTCGGATAGACCAGGCTGAAAAGTTCATCGGCCGTCTCTCAGTTGGAAACCGGTGGCTGTTCACGAACCGGCGTGATGCGGTCGCCGTCACGGACATAGGCGCCCGCCTTGGCTACCACCTCGTCACCGGCTTTCAATCCCTTTATGATCTCGACATAGGCGCCGTCCTGGATGCCGGTTTCGACCTTGGCAAACTTGACGACGCTGTTCTCGACTTTGCGGGCCGAGGATCCCTCATTGCCCGACAGCACGGCAGAGACCGGGAGGGCCACGTTTTCCGTGGTGCGCACGACGATGTCAGCACTGCCGTACATGCCCGAACGTGCCTTGCTGGAGTCATCGATCAAGATATGGACCAAACCGAGGCGTGTGAGCGGATCGACCGTTGGCGAAACCAAGCGTACGGAGCCGGTAACCTTCTCGCGACTGCCGGAGAGCGAGAGAGTGGCCTTCTGGCCGGGCTGAACCTTGACGATGTCGCTCTCACCCACTTCTGCTACCAGCTCGATCTCGTCGTCGCGAATGATCGTGAAGAGCGGGTCGCCGGTAGCGAGTGCAATCGCGCCAATCTTGGCGTTCTTGGCCGCGACGGTACCGCCGACGGGCGTCTTGACGTCGGTGCGCGCCAGCTTCAGATCGGCATCCGCAATCTGGCTTTCAGTCACCTTGATCTCCGCGACGGCTACCTGGATCGCCTGCTTTGCGGAATCGACACGGGCATTGGCTGATGCCGCTGCGGCATCAGCCTGCTCGACGGTCGCCGTGGAAACCGTGCCCTTCTTGCCCATTTCCTGGGCGCGTGCCTGCTGTTGTCGCGCCTGCTCTGCGTTGGCCTGCGCCTCGATCAACTGAGCGCGAAGCTGCGCAAGGCTCGCTTCGTTTTTGGCCTTCGTGGCCTGCATCTGGCTCTTCTGTAGAATGAGTGCGTCGTCGTTCAGGGTCGCCAGCGTGCTTTCAGCTTGAACCTTGTCGCCAACATCGGCATTCAGCGTGCGGACCGACAATCCTTCGACTTGAGGCTGAATGTAAACTTCCTCGACGGGCTTTACCGTACCGGTCGCAACAACGCGGTCGACGAGGGTGCGGGTGGACGCCTTCGTCACCACGATTGCCGGCAGGTTCTGCTGCGGCTTTGCGACCGGCTGCTCCTGGGCAAATGCTGCCGAAGCAACAGCTGCCGCGATCAGCAGGGTTGAGGCGCGAAGTATCTTAACAGGCGTACGTGCCATGCGTCGTCATCCAGTTTTGGTCGGCCCGACTCGCGCGTTGTCATCAGCTCGCGAATGGCCGGTTCCCGTATTGGTGTTCTCAGAAGTATTTCCGCATCCTTTGCCGACTCTTACTTAAGAAGTCCCTCGTCCGGCAAACTCGGTTTGTACGTGGTAGCGATTTGCCCATCGCGCAAGCCCAGCAGAAAATAATTCCTCATTTGAACACAATAATTACCGTTGTGATGTAGATCAATCACTGTCCGGTTATGCAAGCATTCCGTTAGTTGATCGCGCATCGCCTCCATATGACGTCAGAGCCACGCCTGATGCGACATCGATCGCGAACTTTTCGCCAAAAAAGCAAAACGCGCGGAAGCTCCGCGCGTTTCGTCGTTGCAGTCACTGTCTTACTTGGAAGCCGCGTCCGTGACGTCGTGCGTCCAGGCGCCGGTCGGCTCCTTGTTGATGATCTTCTGATCGAGGAGAGCCTTGGCCGTGCGATCGTAGAGAGTGGTGTCGAGTTTGCCGGTGCCGTCGCCGATCAGCTTGGCGACTTCGCCCATCATGCGCTTCTGGTGGTTTTCGTCCTGGCCGCCGGCATCAACGACGATTTCGGCTGCTTCATCGGGGTTCTCGGTTGCGTATTTCCAGCCCTTCATCGAAGCCTTGACGAACTTGACCATCTTCTCCTTGAAGGCAGGGTCCTTTAGCTTGTCTTCCATGGCATAGAGACCGTCTTCGAGAAGGTCGTTGCCCATGGCGGTGTAGTTGAAGACGAGCAGTTCTTCAGGCTTGAAGCCGGCATCGATCGCCTGCCAGTATTCATTGTAGGTCATGACGGAGATGCAGTCGGCCTGCTTCTGCAGCAGCGGCTGCACGTCGAAGCTCTGCTTCAGCACGGTCACGCCGTCAGCACCGCCGTCGGTCTTCAGGCCGAGCTTGTTCATCCAGGCGAAGAACGGGTACTCGTTTCCGAAGAACCAGACGCCCAGCGTATGCCCCTTGAAATCGGCTTCGGTCTTGATCGGGCCGTCCTTGCGGCAGATCATTTCCATGCCCGACTTCTGGTAGGGCTGGGCGATGTTGACGAGCGGAACGCCCTTTTCGCGGGCAACGAGCGCACCGCCCATCCAGTCGACGATGACGTCGGCGCCGCCGCCGGCGATCACCTGTTCCGGCGCGATGTCAGGGCCGCCCGGCTTGATGGTGACGTCGAGCCCCTCTTCCTCGTAATAGCCCTTTTCCTTGGCGACGTAGTAGCCGGCGAACTGCGACTGCGTCACCCACTTGAGCTGCAGCGTCACCTTGTCGGCAGCCATCGCCTGGGCTGCTGCGAGCGACATCGCGCTCGCCATCATCGCAATGATCAGTTTTTTCATTTTCTTTTTCCCTCTGAAGTTATGCCCAATCCCATTTGCGGGAATAAAGCGACGCCTAGCCACCACGGATAGACGGATGCCAGAAAGTCACCGCCCTTTCGGCGAGGGCGACGACGCCATAAAAGATCGAGCCGACCAGCGCCGCAACGGCAATTTCGGCCCAGACCATGTCGACGTTCATGCGCCCGATCTCGGTGGAGATACGGAAGCCCATGCCGACGATCGGCGTACCAAAGAACTCCGCGACGATGGCACCGATGAGCGCCAGCGTCGAGTTGATCTTCAATGCATTGAAAATGAAGGGCATTGCCGCCGGAAGCCGGAGCTTCAGCAGTGTCTGCCAATAGTTGGAGGCGTAAGTCTGCATCAGGTCACGCTCCATCGGGCCGGATGCGGCGAGGCCGGCGACGGTGTTCACCAGCATCGGGAAGAAGGTCATGATGATGACGACGGCGGCCTTCGACTGCCAGTCGAAGCCGAACCACATCACCATGATCGGCGCGACGCCGATGATCGGCAGCGCCGACACCATGTTACCAATCGGCAACAGGCCGCGGCGCAGGAAGGCGACGCGATCGGCGAGGATCGCGACGGCAAAGCCTGCACCACAGCCGATGATGTAACCGGCCAATACCGCCTTGAAGATCGTCTGGCGCACGTCGTCGGCCAGGATCGGCAGCGAGCCGGCGATCCTGGCGCCGATGGCGCTCGGCGGCGGCAGCAGAACGAAGGGAATGCCGGCGCCGCGCGTCAGCGCTTCCCAAATGATCAGGATCCAGGCGCCGAAGATTGCCGGGATCAGCAGCCGGAGGCAGGAGCGGACAAAACTCGAAGCCGGCGTCATAGCCGAAAGCTCGGTGACGCAGCGCCAGGCAAGCAGCCAGCAGGCGGCCATCAGCAGGAAGAAGGATTTGGTCGCCAAACCTTCGTTTCCGGTCACGCCCGCCAGCAGCACCCACGCCGCCCAATGCGCACCGACCAGCAAAACGGCGGCGATGTATGGCTTCGGCAATGGTACGAAGGAAATGAAGGCGACGGCGACGATCAGCGCGATCGTCAGGCCCACCGTTATCGACGACACCGGGTCCGGTGCGCCTTCGGCCATGATCGGCAAGGCGATGATCGCAATCGCCGTCAGCACCAGGGCAAGCACGCCCTGCCATGCGAAGGTCATCTGGTTCATGCCGCCCTCCCGCCCATCGAACGATCGACGATCTTTGCGACAAGACCGACGATGGCGACCAGGCTTGCGGCCAGTACCGAGCCTGCCACGAGAGCCGCCCAGATGTCGATCGTCTGACTGTAGTAGGAGCCTGCGAGCAGCTTCGAGCCGATGCCGGCGACGGCACCGGTCGGAAGCTCGCCGACGATTGCGCCGACCAGGCTCGCGGCGATCGCGACCTTCATCGAGGTGAAGAGGAATGGCACGGAGGCGGGAACGCGAAGCTTCCAGAAGGTCTGCGAGGCTGTCGCGTTATAGGTCCGCATCAGATCGAGGAACATGACTTCGGGCGAACGAAGACCCTTCACCATGCCGACGGTGACCGGGAAGAAGGATAGGTAGGTCGAGATCAGCGCCTTTGGTACGAGGCCGGTAATATTCACCGCGCCGAGGACGACGATCACCATAGGGGCGATCGCTAGGATCGGCACGGTCTGCGAAGCGATGATCCACGGCATGAGGCTGCGCTCAAGCGCCTTGATGTGAACGATCCCGACGGCGATCACAATGCCGAGCAGCGTGCCGAAACCGAAGCCGAGCAGCGTCGACGAGAGCGTGACCCAGCTATGGTAGACCAGGCTTCGGTTGCTCGAAAGCTTCCGCAGGAAGGTGTTCTCAAAGACGTTCTGCGCCACCTGATGCGGGGCAGGCAGCAAAGGCTTGGGCTGCGACAGCGTCTTTTCGATGAATTCCACCGTTCCCGGCGTCTGGTTGGCGCGTTGATCCATGTCGCGCTGGAAGGAGGCATTCATCAGCACCGACGCAACGTACCAGATCGCGATCAATGCCAGGAGGATTGTGAGGACGGGAACGATCCGATCCTTGAGGGTATCTGGCTTCATGAGCGCCCCCGCGCGCCGGTTTTAACACCCAATGGCTTAGTGCTCATAGCTGTGCCCCGATCTCAGGCCCTCGCGCACGCGATGGGCGATTTCAAGGAACTCGGGCGACTCGCGAATGTCTAAAGGCCGCTCCTTGGGAAGGGGCGAGTCAATGACGTCAGTGACGCGGCCGGGGCGGGGTGACATGACCACGATCTTGGTGGAGAGGTAGACGGCCTCGGGGATCGAGTGGGTGACAAAGCAGATGGTCTTGTTCGTGCGCGCCCAGAGCTTGAGAAGTTCCTCGTTCAGGTGGTCGCGGACGATTTCGTCGAGGGCGCCGAAGGGTTCGTCCATCAAGAGCAGGTCGGCATCGAAGGCGAGTGCGCGGGCGATGGAGGCGCGCTGCTGCATGCCGCCGGACAGCTGCCAGGGGAATTTCTTCTCGAAGCCGGATAGGTTCACCAGATCGAGCGCATCGGCGATGCGTTTCTTCTGGTCAGCCGAGGCGTAGCCCATGATTTCGAGCGGTAGAGCGATATTCTTCTCGATCGTACGCCAGGGGTAAAGTGCCGGCGCCTGGAAGACGTAGCCGTAGGCGCGAGCCTTGCGGGCTTCCTCCGGCGTCATGCCATTGACCGTGATCTCGCCCGATGTCTTCCTTTCGAGATCGGCGATCACGCGCAGGAAAGTCGTCTTCCCGCAACCTGAAGGGCCGATGAAGGAGACGAAGTCGCCCTTGCGCACGTCGAGATTGACGTTTGTCAGCGCATGCACGGGCGCATCGCTGGCATCATAGGTCAGACAGAGGTCCTTGGCGGATACGACGGAGGCAGCTTGCGTCAATGCTTGTGTATCCTGTTTTCCCCGCGCTTCTGCGCTTTGCATGATAGTATGAGTAGCTGTTTTCATTGTTCCGGCAAGGTCCATGGAGGATGACGATGGACGCGACATCAAAGCCCACCTGTCACATTGTGCGCCCCAGTCATGCCTACGACGGCAAGCAGGGGCTCAGTTACTTCGAAGGCATCGCGGCCGAGACGGTCGGCGCCAAGGGCATCTGCATGCATTTGCTGACGATTCCGCCCGGCGTGCGGGCCAAGGCGCATCTGCACGAGTCGCACGAAACGGCGATCTACATGCTCTCCGGCGTGGCTCACACCTGGTATGGCGACGATCTGGAGCATCATGTCGTCGTGCATGCCGGCGAGCTGTTCTACATCCCCGCCGGTGTTCCGCATCTGCCTGCCAACCTCAGCAGTACCCCTTGCACCGCGATCATCGCCCGCACCGATCCGAACGAGCAGGAAAGCGTCGTTCTGCTTCCGGAGCTTGATCGGCTGGTGCAGGAGTGATGCCAAGGATCAGACCCCCGTCGCCGGAATGCCGGACCGTTCGACCTTGCGCGGCGCCACAAGCTCCTTCCATGTCGAGAGCGCCTTATTGACTGCCTGGAACGGCTCGCGCTTGACGAATTGGCCGTGGCCCTCCTTCGTCTTGACCGTGCCTTCCTCGATCGCCACTTCGCCGCGCGTCAGCGTGTAGCGCGGCAGGCCGGTGACTTCCTTGCCTTCGAAGACATTATAGTCGATCGACGATTGCTGCGTCTTGGCCGAGATCGTCTTCGAGCGCTTCGGATCCCAGACGACGATATCCGCATCGGCGCCGACGAGGATGGCGCCCTTCTTCGGATAAACATTGAGGATCTTGGCGATGTTGGTCGAGGTGACCGCAACGAACTCGTTCATTGTCAGGCGGCCGGTGTTCACTCCATAAGTCCAGAGCATAGGCAGTCTGTCCTCGAGGCCGCCGGTGCCATTGGGGATCTTGGCGAAGTTGCCGACGCCGAAGCGCTTCTGCTCGGTCGTAAACGCGCAATGGTCGGTCGCCACCACAGACAGCGAGCCGGACTGCAGGCCGGCCCAAAGGCTGTCCTGGTGCTGCTTGTTGCGGAAGGGTGGAGACATGACGCGGCGGGCGGCGTGATCCCAGTCCTTGTTGAAATATTCGCTTTCGTCGAGCGTCAGGTGCTGGATCAGTGGCTCGCCATAGACTCGCATGCCCTTCTGGCGGGCTCGGCGGATGGCTTCATGCGCCTGTTCGCAGGAAGTGTGCACGACATAAAGCGGCACGCCGGCCATGTCGGCGAGCATAATGGCGCGATTGGTTGCCTCGCCTTCGACCTCGGGCGGGCGTGAATAGGCATGTGCCTCGGGACCGTTGTTGCCTTCGGCGAGAAGCCTCGCGGTCATCGAGGCAACGACGTCACCGTTCTCGGCATGGACCAGAGGCAGGGCGCCGAGCTCGGCACAGCGCTGGAAAGAGGCGAACATCTCGTCGTCGTTCACCATCAGCGCGCCCTTGTAGGCCATGAAATGCTTGAAGGTGTTGATGCCCTTGTCCTTGACCACCGTCTCCATCTCGTTGAAGACGCGCTCGTTCCAGCCGGTGATGGCCATGTGGAACGAGTAGTCGGCGTTTGCGCGGCTTGTCTTGTTGTCCCACATTTGCAGCGCTTCGAGCAGCGACTGTTCCGGTCCCGGCAGGCAGAAATCGACGACCATGGTCGTGCCGCCGGCAAGGCCCGCACGGGTGCCGCTTTCGAAGTCGTCGGTGGAGTAGGTTCCCATGAACGGCATTTCGAGATGGACATGCGGGTCGATGCCACCCGGCATGACGTAGCAGCCCGTGGCATCGAGCGTTTCGGTGCCGGAGAGGTTGGGGCAGATCTCGACGATCTTGCCGCCTTCGATCCTCACGTCCGCCTTGTAGGTCAGGTCCGCGGTGACGATGGTACCGTTCTTGATGATCTTTGATGTCATGATGAACCTCCGCTTTTCAGGCGCGCATGGTTGCGAGTTTTAGACCGAAGCCGACGAAGACGACGCCTGTTGCCGCCTTGATCCAGCGTTGCACTCTGCCTCCACGCGTCAGCGTGGCAAGACGGGAAAACACGACGACCATGGCGCTAAACCAGACCAGGTTGATCATGGAATGAATGAATACCAAAAGGAAGATATTGGCGGCGGTCGCTTTTTCCATCGGCACGAATTGCGGGAAGGCCGCGAGATAGAACATCGCAACCTTGGGATTGAGTGCATTGGTCAGAAAGCCCTCGATATAAGCCGCCACCAGGGTCCGTCGGCGTTTTGAAGGGGCGGCGATCGGCTGCGATGAAAGCGGATTGCGCCAGGCCTGCGCCAGCGCCTTGACGCCAACCCAGCACAGATAGGCGGCGCCAAGCATCTTGACTGCAAAGAACAGCTCGGCAGAGCGCGCGAGAATGACCGAGACGCCGAAGACGACAAACGCCCCATGCATGTAAAAGGCGGAGACGAAGCCGGCGACATTGGCAAAGCCCGCCAATCGACCCGAGGTGGGTACGGTCTTGGCGATCAGAACACCGTTTGGGCCCGGGGAGATAACGAGCAAGGTCGTCACTGCGACGAAGGCAAGGATAGTTGTCAGATCCATGGGTGCTTTTCCTATGTCAGCCGCGGGTCTTCATGAAGAATGTCGTCCATTGCCGACTGGCAGTCACGCCACAATCTCCGCTGTCTCGACGACGGCGTGGAAGAGGACGTCAGCGCCTGCTGTTGCCCATTCCTTGGAGATGTCCTCCGCCTCGTTGTGCGAGAGACCTCCGACGCAGGGGCACATGACCATCGTGGTCGGGGCGACCTTTGCTGCCCAGCAGGCGTCGTGGCCAGCGCCCGAGATCAGGTTCATGTGGCTGTAGCCGAGCCGTTCGGCTGCGCCGCGCACGCGGGAAACAAGCGTCGGATCGAAAGTCACTGGCGCGAAGTGGCCGATCGCCTCGATCATGCAGCCGACGCCGAGTGCTTCGCAAATCTTTGGCGCTTCCGCTTCGATTCTGGCACGCATGCCGTCGAGTTTTGCCTGATCCGGCGAGCGGATGTCGACGGTGAAGACGACCTTGCCCGGCAGGACGTTGCGGGAGTTCGGGGTGAAGAAGACCTGGCCGACGCCGCCGACGGCGCCCGGCTGGTTCTCCATCGCCACGGTCTGCACCATTTCGATGATGCGTGACATCGCGAGCCCGGCATTCACGCGCATGTTCATCGGGGTCGAGCCGGTATGGGCTTCCCTGCCGGTCAGCGTGAGTTCAAGCCACCAGAGGCCCTGACAGTGCGTCACCACGCCGATCTGCTTGTTCTCGACCTCGAGGATCGGACCCTGCTCGATGTGGTATTCGAAATAGGCGTGCATCTTGCGCGCGCCGACCTCTTCGTCGCCGACCCAGCCGATGCGCTTCAGCTCGTCGCCGAAGCTCTTGCCTTCGGGATCCTTGCGATCATAGGCATATTCCAGCGTATGGACGCCGGCGAAAACACCAGAGGCCAGCATGGCCGGGGCAAAGCGGGCGCCTTCCTCGTTTGTCCAGTTGGTAACGACGATCGGGTGCTTGGTCTTGATGCCAAGGTCGTTCATAGTGCGGACGACTTCCAGTGCGCTGAGCACGCCGAGCACGCCGTCATACTTGCCGCCGGTCGGCTGGGTGTCGAGGTGCGAGCCGACATAGACCGGCAGAGCGTCCGGATCGGTGCCGGGGCGGGTCGCGAACATCGTGCCCATCTTGTCGACGCCGAGCGTCAGGCCAGCGCCTTCGCACCATGTCCTGAAGAGGCTGCGTCCTTCGGCATCGGAATCCGTCAACGTCTGGCGATTGTTGCCGCCAGCAATGCCCGGGCCGATCTTTGCCATGTCCATGAGGCTGTCCCAAAGACGATCCCCGTTGACGCGCATGTTCTCGCCTGGTGCTGCCACCATGTCTAAAGTCCTCACCTGTTTTCTGCGGTCATGCAATGGGCATGCCCGCTTGTTCCCGTGGTCCGTTTCTCGGCGCTCTTGTTTGTTTTGTTAGCGCCGGAAAATCGCCAGTTGCCTTTGTTTTGCATCTGATCGATAATTTGACCGATTGGTAAACATTACAACTTCCGGCGCTGGGCTCAAGACGAAAATCAGGAAAAATACAGACAAAATTACCGGCATCTGCTCAATTTTGCGGCAAGGTGCCCTGCCTGTCCAATCTTGAGTGAAACGGTTGAATTTGAAGGGAAAACAAGGTCGACATGGCAATCCCGAGAGCAGCCAAGACCCAGCGGCGCACACGCATCCAGGAGGAGAAGGAAGAGCAGATTCTTGAAGCCGCGCTCGACGTGTTTTCGGTCAGCGGCTTTCGCGGCTCCACCATCGACCAGATCGCCGAAGTCGCCGGCATGTCGAAGCCGAACCTGCTTTATTATTTCCGTACCAAGGAAGCGATGCATCGGGCGCTGATCGACCGCGTGCTTGATACATGGCTGGAGCCGCTGAGAGCCTTCGACGCCGAGGGCAATCCCGAAAGCGAGATTCGCAGCTATATCCGCCGCAAGCTCGAAATGGCCCGCGACTTCCCGCGTGAGAGCCGGCTTTTCGCCAACGAAATGCTGCAGGGCGCGCCGCATGTCGAAGATGAGCTGAAAGGGCCGCTGAAGGAACTCGTGGACGAAAAGGCCGAGGTCATCCGCGCCTGGGCAACGGCGGGGAAGATCGCCAAGTGCGACCCCTATCATCTGATCTTTTCGATCTGGTCGACGACGCAGCACTATGCCGACTTCGACGTTCAGGTAAGGGCTGTGCTCGGGCAGGAGCATGCAGGCGTCGGTCGCTTCGAGGATGCGGCACGCTTTCTCGAGCAGCTGTTCATCGACGGGCTGAAGGTCAAGTCCGTGCCAAAAGTGTCATGATGTCATCGGCCGCAAGCGTCCGATATGGTACGTCATTCCTCTAAATCGAAGAGCGTGTCGATTGCCGCACGTGCCTTCGCATGGCGGGTGCCATAGGCTTGGCGGATGACCTCGCGTCTTGCGTCCAATGCCGGTCCCGGCGCCATGGCGGACAGCCATGCCAGTGCCGTCGGCACGAACTCGTCGTCGGCGGGGGCAAGCAAATCGCTTTCGTCCAGTTGCTTCCTGATACAGCCGCGGTCGGTGGAAATCACCGCGTTTCCAGCCGCCTTCGCTTCGAAAATCACCAGCGGCTGCGCCTCGTTGCCGTACGTTGTGGGGAGGACGAACACGTCGATCTCGCGATAGAAGGCGGCTTTCGCGTCGCCATACAACGCACCCCGGTAATCCAGCATCTCGCCCAATTCCATAACGGCGGCGTCAATCGCCGCGCGCTCGCCAGTGCCGGCCGGACCTGCGAGGATCGCCCTGATCGACAAGCTTTCATGCCGCGCTTGCCTTGCGAGATCAAGGAAGGTGTCGAGACCTTTCTCCGTACTGGGATTGCTCAGCATTCCGATCACCAGAGTCGTGCGGTATCGCGGTGCGTCGTTCTGCTCCGTTGGTACCACGCAAGCAGCATTGGAGACGATGCTACTGCGCGTGCGGCGCCGGTAGGTGTCCGTGAAGCGGTCTCGCATGACATCGCACAAAAAGATGTGCCGCAATTGGCTATCGCCGAAAGCTAGGACACATCGCATCAGTAAGCTCGCCCTATCGATATAGCTGAAACTGTGATGATGCAGATAGATTGGGTAGGCCAACAGTCTCGCGACCAGCACGATCAGCGCCGTGTAGACCAAACCAAGGCCGCCTTCACAGGCAAGATAGCAAATCCGGTTGTCATGCTTGCGATCGCGAAAGAGCGCGCGGCAGGCGCCGAGGACACGGTTGAGCTTGATTGGATGCTTGAGCAACGACAGTTTGCCGAATGGCGGGGAGACGTCGCGGTTGATGACGTTGTTTCCTTCCTCGAGAAGGGCGATCATGCTCCTGGTCGCGAGCGAGAAGCCGTTGAACGGCGGAGGCAACGGGCCGATCGCAATAATGTGACGTGTCATGCAGGAGGCTACCCTTTGCGCCTCCCGACTATCGCATCGATGGAAGAAAATTCAATCTCCCGCTCATGTGCTGCGGTCCTGGCCCACAGCACATGCGACGTTAGGCTGCAGCGGTGTCCGGGCCGCTATCGAAGGCAAAGCCTTCGTCGGCCCAACCCGTCATTCCGCCAATCATGACCTTCACCTGAAGCCCGAGTCGGGCAAGGCGCAGGGCTGCCTTGTCGGTGCCGTTGCAATGAGGGCCGGCGCAGTAGACGACGAAGATGGTATCTGCTGGCCACTCCGACATGCGGTGGGCCGTCATCTTCCCGTGCGGCAGGTTGATGGCGTACGGAACGTGAGAGGCGGCATAAAGCATCGGGGAGCGGACATCCAGCAGCACGAAGTCGCGGTGACCGGCGGCGAGTGATGCGTGAACATCCCAGCAGTCGGTCTCGAAAGCGAGCTTGCGGGCATAGTAGGCGGCGGTGGCTTCCGGAGAGGCGGCAGGGGTTTCGGTGACGAAGCTCGGCATGGCATGTCCTTTCGGTTCGAGTTGTCGCCGACCATCGCTGATGTTATGTCTTGGCGAAATTGGCCAGAATGACGGTTAGCGTAAAGATCATGCCAAATGTGGTGAAGGGACCCCATGTCGCGGTGCTTGCCTATGACGGGCTGTGCACCTTCGAATTTGGAATTGCCTACGAGGTCTTCGGTCTGTCGCGTCCGGAAATGGGCGAGGGCTGGTATCGCTATTCGGTCTGCGGGATCGAGCCGGGACCGCTTCGTGCGGGCGGTGGGCTGATGGTTTGCGTCGATCATGGGTTGGAGGTGCTGGAGGAGGCGGACCTGATCGTCGTGCCTGGCTGGCGCGCGATCGATGCAGAGGTTCCGGAGGCCTTGATCGATGCCCTACGCGCGGCCCATCGGCGTGGCGCGCGGATGATGTCGCTCTGCTCGGGCGTTGCCGTGCTAGCAGCGACCGGGCTTCTTTGCCATCGGCGGGCAACCACGCATTGGCGCTACGTCGCCTCGATCTCGGAACGCTATCCCGACATCAGCTTCGATGCCGATGTGCTTTACATCGACGATGGCAGTATCCTGACGGCGGCCGGCAGCGCCGCCGGTATTGATCTCTGTCTGCATGTGGTTCGTGGTGATTTCGGCGCGCAGGCTGCCAACAGCGTCGCGCGGCGGCTGGTGCTGCCGCCACATCGCCAAGGCGGGCAGGCACAGTTCATCCAGGCGCCGGTGCCGCAGGAGCGCGAGGGCATCAGGCTCGGCCCGCTGATCGACTGGATGCGGCAGCAGCTGGATGAGGAGCAGCCGATCAGCCTGCTTGCCGCGAAGGCCGGGATGAGCCAACGGACCTTTCAGCGGCGGTTCGAGAGCACGACCGGGCTCAGCGTCGGTGAATGGTTGCTGAGGGAGAGACTTCGCCACGCGCGCGAGCTTCTCGAGCGACAGATTGGTGCAACCCTCGATGACGTTGCCGTTGCCAGCGGGTTCGGTACGCTGGCGACGATGCGGCATCACTTCCGTACGCGGCTGGGCACAAGCCCCGGCGCCTATCGGAAGATATTTGCGGCTGGCAGGTGAGGCGGGGAATTGGTCTTTCTACTTCCCTCACTTCTCTGACAGCACAGGCGAGGGGTTCAGCAAGCAAAACGCCGCGGAGATGTTTGCGCGGCGTTTGTCTTTGACCTACTCCGCCGCCTGGCGGGCCATCGGGTTGTTCGGATGGGTCGTCCAGTTTGCGTAGTTCGGATCGACGATCTTGCCAGTGCGCTTGTCGAGGTCGCCGACGGGGAGCTGCTCCATGGTAATGCAGTTCTCGACAGGACAGACATTGACGCAGAGATTGCAGCCGACGCATTCCTCTTCCATCACCTCGAAGTGCCTGACGCCATTGACGAACTGGGTGATCGCCTGGTGCGAGGTGTCCTCGCAGGCGATGTGGCAGCGGCCGCACTTGATGCAGGCGTCCTGGTCGATCTTCGCCTTGGCGATGTAGTTGAGGTTGAGATACTGCCAGTCGGAAACATTCGGCACCGCGCGGCCGGTGATGTCGTCGAGGTTGCGATGCCCCTTGGCGTCCATCCAGTCGGAGAGGCCCGTGATCATCTCCTGCACGATCTTGAAGCCGTAGGTCATCGCCGCCGTGCAGACCTGCACGTTGCCGGCGCCGAGCGCCAGGAACTCCGCCGCATCGCGCCAGGTCGTGATGCCACCGATGCCGGAGATCGGCAGGCCGTAGGTTTCCGGATCGCGGGCGATCTCGGCGACCATGTTAAGCGCGATCGGCTTGACCGCCGGGCCACAATATCCACCATGGCTGCCGCGCCCGTCGATCGACGGCTCCGGCGAGAAGGTGTCGAGGTTGACCGACGTGATCGAGTTGATCGTGTTGATCAGCGACACGGCATCGGTACCGCCGGCCTTGGCAGCCCGCGCGGGCTTGCGGATATCGGTGATGTTGGGCGTCAGCTTGGTGATGACGGGCATGCGCGTGTACTGCTTGCACCAGCGCACGACCATTTCGATATATTCCGGCACCTGCCCAACCGCGGAGCCCATGCCGCGCTCGGACATGCCGTGCGGACAGCCGAAATTAAGCTCGATGCCGTCGGCGCCGGTCTCTTCGACCAGCGGCAGGATCGACTTCCAGGCATTTTCTTCACAGGGAACCATGATCGAGGCGATCAGCGCTCGGTCCGGCCAGTTCATCTTCACCTGCTTCATTTCGCGCAGGTTGGTGGAGAGGTCGCGGTCGGTGATGAGCTCGATGTTGTTCAAGCCGAGCAGACGACGGTCGGCGCCCCAGATCGCGCCGTAGCGCGGGCCGTTGACGTTGACGACAGGCGGGCCTTCCTCGCCGAGGGTCTTCCAGACGACGCCGCCCCATCCGGCCTTGAAAGCACGCTCGACGTTGTAGGCCTTGTCGGTCGGCGGTGCCGAGGCCAGCCAGAATGGGTTGGGCGACTTGATGCCGACGAAATTATTGCGGAGATCAGCCATTGTTCATTCTCCCCTTCACGCGACGGCAACGGCCGGCTGCGCGCCGGCAGCAAGCACGCGGTTGATGGATTCAGCGGCATCGCGGCCTTGCGCGACGGCCGAGACGGTCAGGTCGTCGCCGCCGAAGACGCAATCGCCGCCGGCCCACACGCCATCCAGCGAGGTCTTGCCTTCCGCATCGATGGCGATGCGGCCGGACTCCATGCGCAGCGCGCCGAGGCCGGAAGCGTCGAAGGTCTGGCCGATCGCCTTGAAGATCTGGTCGGCGGCAATGACACCCGTCTCTCCCGTCGTCGACAGGCGACCATCGACGAGCTTGGTATATTCCACCTCGATCGCGGCAACCTTGCCGTCCTGTGCGAGAATGGATTTTGGCGCCAGCCAGTGGCGGATGATGACGCCCTTGGATGTGGCGAGATCCTGCTCGAATTCCGAGGCGTTCATATGCTCCTTGCCGCGGCGATAACAGATCGTCACTTCCTCGGCGCCCAGCAGCTTTGCCTGCACGGCGGCATCGATCGCCGTCATGCCGCCGCCGAGAACGACGACGCGGCGGCCGATGGCAACGTCACCCTTGTCTGCGGCCTGGCGCAGGCCGGCAATGAAGTCGACGGCGTCATCGACGCCTGGCAGGTTTTCACCATCGACACGCAACGCATTGACGCCGGCAAGGCCGATGCCGAGGAAAACGGCATCATACTGCGATTGCAGATCCGCGAGAGAGAAATCGCGGCCGAGCTGTTGGTCATGTCTAACGTCGATGCCGCCGATCGCCAGAACGTAGTCCACTTCCTTCTGCGCGAAGTCGTCGACCGTCTTGTAGGTGGCGATGCCATATTCGTTGAGGCCGCCGGATTTCGGCCTGGCGTCGTAAATCACGACATCATGGCCCTTCACAGCAAGGCGATGGGCAGCCGCAAGACCTGCCGGGCCCGCGCCGATGACGGCAATCTTCTTTCCGCTCGAGGTAGCACGGCTGTAAAACTGCATGTCCGCCTGCATGGCCGTGTCGGTGGCAAAGCGCTGCAGACGGCCGATTTCGACGGGACGTTCTTCCGCCGTGTTGCGCACACAGGCCTGCTCGCACAACTCTTCGGTGGGACAGACGCGAGCGCACATGCCGCCCAGAATGTTCTGGTCGAAGATCGTCTTGGCCGATCCGAGCGGATTGCCGGTGGCGATCTGCCGGATGAAGAGCGGAATGTCGATGGAGGTGGGACAGGCCGTCATGCACGGCGCGTCGTAGCAGAAATAACAGCGGTCGGCAGCGACCAGCGCCTCGTGCTTATCGAGGCGCGGATGAAGATCGGAGAAGTTCGACTCGTACTCGGCGGGCGAAAGCCGGCCAGCACGAATCCCAGTTCCCAGTCGTTCCATTGAAGTTCCCTCATTATTGGTAAACGGCCAGTAAGGGAAAGCGTAACTCAGGTTCAAAAATTTATCAAACGGTAAAATTTTTGCCGTGCGTACCTGTTATCATATTGTTTTTATATGGCTATTTTCCCCACCTTGGAGTGCCGTCCGACCTCGATCGTGTCCTGCAGATAAAAAAATGAAAAAATCGACTTTTTCTCGTCCGTTCGGGGAACCATTCGGATACTTGCCCGTTACTGCGGTATCCGAACGATGACCGCATCGACCCAACATGCGCGCCCCCAACCCATCGTTCGGACGTACTCACGGTCCCCTCCCGGTGAGTGAAAGAACAGCCGGTGCGCCGCCCTCGCACTGGCTGTTCTTCGTTTAGTGCATGGCTGCCTGCCGAGGAGGACGCCGGAGAATCTCGAACTCGGCGTCGGGAATGACCAGATGATATTCGATCCGGCCTGGTACCAGCGTGAGTTCGGCCTTGCCGTTTACGGAGGAGGGGACGACGCGTTCGAGCACCGTCCTGCCGAAGCTGTTTTCGCTGAATTCATGAATCTCCGTCGGATCGCACAGCGTCTCCGCCCATGAAACCTCGATTGCCTTTCGCCCGGCGGAGGCGACTTCGTGGCAGCTCAAGGTGACAGCAGGTTTGCTGCCGGCGATCGCTCCATAGGAAGCCGAATTGACGATCAATTCGTGCAGTGCCAAGCCGACATGCACGGCGGCATTGGGTGTCAGGTGGACGTTTATCCCGGAGATCGGCAGCGGCCCTGCGGTCTCAGGCCAATAGGGCGCGAACTGCTTTTCAGCGAGTTCGAACAGGAAGGCGCCGCGCCAACTGGAGTCGGTAATCAAGTCCTGCGAATTCGACAGCGATTGCAATCGCCCGCGGAATTTCGCCAGGAAGCTATCCAGCGATATGGTGTTGCGGGCTGTTTGTGTGGCGATGCCCTGAATAATGGCCAGGAGGTTCTTCGAGCGGTGCGATAGCTCGCGAAGAAGGGACTTCAGCACTTTTTCGCGATGCCGCGCCTCCGTTACCTCGGATATGACGGTAAGGATGCCCATGGCGTGATCCGTGCCAACGCGCTGAATCTTCAGTTCGTACGTGCGTTTTTCCCCGTCGATCGAAATGTCGACCTCGGTTGTCGTCTGCTTCCCGGTTTCGAATACCTGCTGCTTCAGCTTCTCCAGGTTGCGCCCATGTGTCTCGCCGAAGAGATCGGCGTCAGTTCCGCCCGGTATTGCAAGCGGCTGAAAATATAGAGGAAGGTTATCGGCATAGGTGATCGACAGGCCAGGATCTTGGTAGATCACTGAAATCCCGGCACTTGCGAGCGAGCGTTGCAGTAGAACCACTCTGCCTTCCAGCGCGAAGGGCATGCCGGGCACCGGTTCATTCCTGTTCACCTAGTCGCCTTTCCCATTTTTGATCCTTCCTCACGGCGGAGGAGGGTGCCCATTGATCGGGAAACTTATCCTAGAAGAAAGCGCTAAAAGAATACTTTAAGGCCGGAAAAGCGTTCCAGATTCTCCGAAAACGCGTTTCCGTTCTCTTTGTTCCTCGCGTCGCCATTTCCTCAGGCGGCGGCCTTGGTGGATTGGTTGAAGAAAAGTGCCTGACTGATCAATGCTTTGACCATGTCCGGATTGAACGGCTTTGTGACCAGGAACGTCGGCTCCGGCCGTTCGCCCGTCAGCAGTCGCTCCGGAAAAGCGGTGATAAAGATCACTGGCACGCTCGCGGTCTTGAGAATGTCGTTGACCGCATCGATGCCGGAGCTGCCGTCGGCAAGCTGGATATCTGCCAGAACCATGCCCGGCCGGGTCCTGTTATAAAGCGCAACCGCTTCGGCATGGGTGCGGGCGATGCCGGTAACACGGTGGCCGAGGCTTTCCACCATTTGTTCGATGTCCATCGCAATCAGTGGCTCGTCCTCGATGATCATGACATCAGTGGCAACCTGTCGAGAGATCTCGCGCGATGCGTCGTCAAGCAGGCTGACGACTTCGTCTTCTTCCACGTCCAGAATCTCCGCAATTTCTCCAACCCGAAAGTTCTCGACGGAGGCGAGGATAAAAGCCTGGCGGGCGCGCGGCGAAACCTTGGCGAGGTTCAGCGTTGCGCGCTGCTCCCACGCATAAGGCGAGGCAGGTTCAGGAATCTGGACCGTGACGGAACCAAACAGCGAGGTGAAAAGTTTGTACAATGCAACGCGGTCATCCGCGGTATCCGGGAAAATGGATATATCGGTAATGATCGCCTCGAGTACGGCGGCTACATAGGCGTCGCCCGACGTCTGCGTTCCAGTAAGCGCGCGGGAATAACGACGCAGATAAGGAAGGTGCGGCGCAATTCGAGTCGAAAGTGTCATTTATAGCTCCCAACAGGCCGGTAAGGGGCCTCAATGGCGATTAAAACGCGGCGGACTGTAAAAATGTTCCTGACATATAGGAACTTTTTTTTCTCAGCAGCATTATCGTGCCTACAAACAGAGGGCTCATCGCATTTGTTTCATGACACGCAACGGGATGTTCGCCAATCAGCCTGCCCAAGCGGCTTATTTAGTTAAGACGAACTTAATCATGGCGGCGTGGCAGGACGGGCGGATAACAAGTAAAGTGACGATTGATGACGACACGGAAGAATGAAAAGGATCGGCAGCGGCTGGAAATGCGCGCAAGCGATATCCTCGACCCGAACAGCCAGATCGGGGTGAAGTTGCGATCGCTTTATGCTGCCGTGCAGGACGAGGCAATTCCGGAGCGCTTTCTCGATTTGCTCGAGAAGCTTGACCAGGCTGAGCTGGTCGCTTCGGCCAAGGCCGCGAAGTAAGGTGGCTCCATGGAAAAGCAGCAACCAAGCTTCAAACGCGAGCTCCTTGCGTCGCTTCCGAGTCTTCGAGCCTTTGCCATTTCGCTGATTGGACGTCACGATCGGGCGGATGATCTGGTTCAGGACACCATCATGAAGGCCTGGGCAAAGCAGGACCATTTCGAGATGGGCACCAACATGAAGGCCTGGCTCTTCACGATCCTGCGCAATGAGCTTTACAGCCAGATGCGCAAGAGCGGACGCGAGATTCAAGATAGCGATGGTTTGTTCACTGAGTCCATGGCGATGCACCCGGCGCAGTACGGGGCGCTCGATCTTCAGGATTTTAAGAAGGCGCTCGATCAGTTGCCCCCCGATCAGCGTGAAGCGATCATTCTGGTCGGCGCATCGGGGTTCTCCTACGAAGAAGCCGCGGAAATCTGCGGATGTGCCGTCGGCACGATCAAGAGCCGCGTAAACCGCGCTCGCCAGCGTCTGCAGGAGCTCCTTCAAATTACGGGCGAGGCGGATTTCGGACCTGACGCGACATCGTCGCCGCTTACGTCCAAAGCTTTTGCCTTCTGACACTTGCCCAGATACCGAGAAAGAGGCCGGCTGCCTCGAGGCGCCGGCCTTTCTCGTGTAGCACAGTAGCAGAAGAGTTATCTAAGTGTCAGTCGTCTCGCTTGGAGCCCATGAGATTAGCCGCGACGATCGCTGCGAGGACCCCGGCCGTCAATAGGGGCTGAGCCCGGACGAGGCCAATGCCGACTGCGGCAAGCGATTCCAACGCCTGCTTGCGTTCCTTGGCGCGACGCGCCTCCTGCGCATTGATCACCATCATGATGATGAGAACGACGACGGCGATCAGCAGCGCCGCGGCAGCCAGGAATAGCGCCGCGCCTATGGGCCCATAAATGCCTGAGAGCCATATCGCGCCAGCGACCACCGCGAGCGTATAGGCGGTCAACAAGAGTACGACGGCAATCGCAATGAAAATACCGTTGCGCTTCGTCCGCGCAACGGTTCGGTGAACACTCGTGCCTACCAGCAGGCTGAGAAGAGGGAAGAGCATCTCGCCTCCTTAACGGCGGGCGAGGAGGGCGAGGACGAGCCCGAAGGCTGCCGCCGCGCCGATGGTGGCTACGGGATGCCGGCGTACCGTGTTGCGCACTTCCCGCGCGCCGCGAAGGTAGCCCTCCTGCAATTCGTGGATCAGGTCTTCGCTGCGTGACAGTAGATCGTCGTAGCTGGTTGCTGCCTGATAGCGAAGTCGATCACCGGACTTCCGCGACTGCTTTCCAGCGATCTTCGTCAGGGCCGCGATGTCATCGCGAAGAGCCTCGATCTGCTCTTCGATGGTGGATTCAATGTTGTGAAGCGCGCCGCCATTGCGCCGGCTGCGAATGGGGTGGAGGAGCGAAGAGGCCACGATTTTCTCCATCGGTAAGGCGCGCTTTGATGCGGCCTGGTTCAACACAGGGCCGTCACCGAAGTTTGCATGAAGATTGTCCCCCGGCAATGACCCACATGATCAGTTGCTTAACGCGGTCGACCTTCAAAAGTTCCGCTACGCTGGATTGTATCAGGCCTGAACTGCACTATGAGCAAGCACGAAGGGTGTGCCGTCTGTTGGAACCTGATTGATCCGCAGGGCACAGCCAAAGACGGATTCCATGGTCTCATCCGTCAGCACGTCGCGAACGCTGCCTCTCGCAGCCACTTGCCCGGATTTCATGAGGATGATCTGGTCGGAGAAGAGCGCGGTCAGGTTGAGATCGTGCATGACGGCGATGACGCCGCCACCGGCTTCGCAGAATTTGCGCGCCAGTGTCATGATGGTCAGCTGATGGCTGATGTCGAGGCTCGACACCGGCTCGTCGAGCAGGAGCCAGCACGGCTTTTCGTCGACGACGGGCTCAGTGATCTGGCAGAGAACGCGGGCGAGCTGCACGCGCTGCTGCTCACCGCCGGAAAGCTCCTGATAAAAACGTCCCTCGAAGCCCCCGAGATCGACAGCGGCCAGTGCGTTCGCCGCAGTCTGCTCGGCTTTCTCAGGGCGATTGACACCGGCGGTCAAGCCCATCCGCACCACTTCGCGCACCGTGAACGGGAAGGAGATCGAGTTTGCCTGCGGCAGCACGCCACGCATCGTCGCCAACTGCCATGGCTGCAGCGCGCTCACATCCTGCCCGTTGAGGCGAATGGAGCCCGCATAGGGGAGTTCGCCAGAGACGGCCTTCATCGTCGTCGTCTTGCCTGACCCGTTCGGACCGGCGATCGCCGTCAACTGGCCAGCCTGCGCGGTGAAGCCGACCTGACTAACAATGGTCTTGCCGGAAAGGCGTACGGAAGCGCCGGATACTTCGATCATTGCTTGATACTCAAAGGGCAAGGCGTGCGCGATGCCGCAACAGAATCCAAAGGAAGAACGGGCCGCCGACAGCGGCCGTAATAATGCCGATCGGCAATTCGGCCGGCGCGACGATCGTCCTGGCAAGGACATCGGCGAAAATCAGCAGCGAGCCGCCGAGAAGTGCGGAGGCGGGCAGCAGGAAGCGGTGATCGGGGCCGATCGACATACGCAGCACGTGGGGAACCACGATGCCGACGAAACCGATGCCGCCGCTGACGGCGACCGAAGCACCCGTCGCTGCGGCGACGCTGACGATGGCAATAGTCTTCAACCGCTGTACGGGGATGCCCATGTGGAACGCCGTCGCTTCACCGAGCGTCATGGCATTGAGGCCGCGGGCCATGAACGGCATGGCGGCAAATGAGAGAAGAATGATCGGGGCGGCGGTGGCAATCTTTGCCCATGTTGCTCCGGCAAGCGATCCCATGCCCCAGAAAGTGAGGTCGCGCAGCTGCTGATCGTTAGCCATGTAGATCAGCAGCCCGGTGAGCGCGCCGGCAAGCGAGCCGAGCGCGATGCCGCCAAGCAGCATCGTGGCAACCGAGGTCTGGCCGTTGCCGGTCGCAATCCGGTAGAGTAGCCACGTGCTGGCAAGGCCGCCGCAGAAGGCTGCGAGCGGCAGCGCATAGATGCCAAGCAGAGCGTAGAGCGGCGCGGCAAAGGTGCTGGCGAGCACGATGATCACCACTGCACCGAGGCTCGCACCCGAGGAGACGCCGACAAGGCCCGGATCCGCGAGCGGATTTCGGAACAGGCCCTGCATGACGGCTCCCGAGACGGCAAGCGAGCCGCCAACCAGGAAGCCCAGGATCGCGCGAGGCATGCGGATATCGAAGATGATGATCCGGTCGCGCGCAGTCAGCGCCTCATCCGACCCCGCCATGTTTGCAATCACGTCGAGGAACGAGGCGTTAGAAGCGCCCGTTCCCACCGAAAACAACAGGGACAGGACGGAGCCAACCGCAAGCAGAACGATCGCCAGCAGAGCAAGGCGGCTCCGGTCACCGGCCCTGTGAAGGTCCCGGAGACCTGTCAGCGAAAACATGGCGCGCTTCTGTCCCATGGCGTCCTGCAGGGCCATCATCAGCTTCCGTAGATCGCCGCGTTCAATTCACGCACGGCGCCCGCGGTGCGGGGGCCGAAACCGAGCAGGTGCAGGCCGTCCATGCGGATGATCGCCTTGTTCTGTGCCGCGGGTGTCAAGGCCAGTGCGGGCTGCTTGAGAAGATCTTCATTCTTCGTGGCCGAGCCGTCGCCGCGGTTCATCATCAAGATCACGTCGGGCTTGGCTTCCACGATCGCTTCGTCGGTCAGCGGCTTGTAGCCGGGGAAGTTTCCCACTGCATTGACGGAGCCCGACAGCTTGATGATGCCGTCGGCCGCCGTGTCGGTTCCGGAGGCCATGATCTTGCCGCCCTGCATGCTGAGAATGAAGAGTACGCGCTTGCGCTCGCCTTCGGGGCGCTTCTCAGCGTCGGCGATCGCCGCGTCGAGGTCCGCGCCGACCTTCTCTTCCAATGACCTTGCCTTGTCGGGCTGACCGAGGAGATCGCCGACCCGGTCGATCTTCGCGAGGATGCCTTCGCGCGTATAGGCGTTAGGCACGGTCTCGAAAGGGACGCTCGCGCTCTTCAGCACGTTCAGCGCTTCCGGCGGTCCGGATCCCTCGATGGCGATGATCGCCGTCGGGTTCATCGCAAGGATACCCTCCGGCGACAGGGCGCGCATGTAGCCGACATCGGGCAGCTTCATCGCCGCTTCGGGATACATGCTTGTCGTGTCGCGCGCGATCAGCCGGTCCTGCTCACCGAGCGCATAGATGATCTCGGTAACGTCGCCGCCGACGGATACGAGGCGGGTCGTATCCAGTTTCTCGGCCGCCAAGGCATCTGAGACAGGAGCCAGCGACAGCGCAATAGCCGCCGCCGAAAACGCCAGTGCCCAAAGCCACTCGTGGCGCGGTTCTTTACGCATCGTCATCCCTTTCTCAAGCTGCGACGCTCGTTCCTGCGCGCGGCAGGTTTTCCATGATCGAGCGCCAGTCGTCGCGCTCTTCGGTGCCTTCCTTGCGCTTGCCGAAGAACTGGATGATCATTTCTCCCTCGGCATTATAGGCCTCGAGCGACGTCACATGGCCGTCCTTTGTCGGCTTGCGTACGGCCCAGGTCTCGGCAATGTGATCCTGCCGAAGGTGCAGGTGGAAGGTCGGGTCGAGAACGTTGATCCATGGACCCATCGGCTGCACGTTGAAGATCGGGCCGGAATGGATCTGCACGATGCCGTTGTTGGCGACGAAGCACATGATCGGCAGGCCCGCCTTGACCGAAGCATGCATCATCTCTGCCGTCGCCGTATTGTCGAGCTGCCAGGCATAGTCGTCGCCAACGGTACGCACGGCGGCCTGGCGGCCGATCTTCAGCTTGCGCAGCATACCGAAGAACTCATGCGTGTCGGTGAGCTTGCTCCAGTGCTGGCGCAGCTCGTCGCGCGTGACCGCGCCGCTTTCATCCATCGAAGACAGCGTCAGATCGGCGACGAATTCCTGTGACTGATCCTCAAGCTTCAGATCCCGGACGATGGCGTCATAGGCCTCGACATTGGAGTTCGGGCGAAGATGTACCTTGTGAACTGCGTTCCCGGCCCTGTCGAAGTACTGCAGGCTGAGACGCTCCTGGTCGCCATCCTTCTTGGAGACGGCATAGGCATGCGCCCAGCGATTGGGGAAAATGCGCAAGTCGATGTTTTCCCCAAGCACGATCGAAGCGTGCGGTCCGGCGGTGATGTTCTCGTAGACGCCGATCTTCTCGTGAACGGCACTTTCGTTGCGGGAAAGGGCCATGACTTCGCCGAGTTCAGCTGCCCGCTCCAGAAGCTTTAAGGCGCTACCGTCGATGCGGGTTGCGCTGATGCCAACCTCGGCCGCGACGAGTGCAGCTTCCGAAATCTGAAGCTGAGCAGCGATATCGCGCTCACGCATCCTCGGATTTTCTGCGCGAAATGCGCGAATGTCGGCGGGAGCCGGTTTCGTGGTTTCAGTCATGTCCTAGCCCTACTTATTGAGAATGAGTTTTCCCTGACGGGTGATTTTCATGCGGTAGACCACGCCGCCGTGACGGATCATGATCTCGCTCGCTCCGCGAAAAATGTCTGCACTTTCCAGAACGCGCATTTCTGCGGTTGGTTGGCGCTGCAGCGACGCGTGACTAAAGCTATCTGGCTTCTCAACCATCATTTCGGTCGGTTATTTCCGCTCGATCCGCGGCGCCCAACGCCGGGAAAATCCATAATTATCTTGACTTTCATAGTCATCATTTTTTAATGACGCAATAGCGGAGTTTATAAGTCAAGTTTTAGTGTCTACTGATGGAAGGAATGGCAGTGAGCAAGGTTGCAGCGCTTTTGACAAGCGGTCTGATCGCGGTTGCGGGTGCATCGCATGTTTTTGCTCAGGATGCTGCAGCGGCCTCGCCGGCCAAGGGCCTTGAGGTCGAGCTGAACGGCTTCGCGGCCTCGCAGAAGGGCTGCATGATGACCTTCGTTGCGCTCAACAATCTGGCCGCGCCGATCAACAAGATCTCTTTCGAGCTTGCTTTCTTCAACGATAAGAATGCGGTCGACCGGGTCACCGTGTTGGACTTCCGAGATCTGCCGCAAGGTAAGAAGCGCGTGCGCCAGTTCGATATGCCGAACGTCAAGTGCGAGAGCGTGACGCGGCTGTTGATCAACGATGCGCCGGTCTGCGATGGGCCGGCTGCGGGCGAGTGCATGAAGGGTCTTGTCACCCGTTCACAGGTCTCCGTTCCTTTCGAGGGTTGAGTGGTTCGCCGGCATGACAGCCGGCGGTTTTCTGTTTCAACTGGCCGAGGCAGGCGCAAATGGCAGTTTCAGCAAAATCCAAATCGAGAGTCATTCTCGTTGAGGAACCGGTCGCTGAGGGCGGAATGAACGACAACAATCCCGGCATGCATCCCGGGCATGAATTGTCTGATCTTCGCAATGTGCCACGCCAGCCAGCCGCAGAAGTCTCCATTCACTACGCCCGCCTGGCATTGATTGAATCCTTCCCGCAGGATCCGCAGAGTGCGAGCAACACCGTCGTTGCCGCGCCATCGATGGATGCGACCGTCGAAAAGGAAGAGAGCGCAAAACCACGTCAGCGCGATGTGGTGATGGCTTGTTTCAGCTCTTTCGCTTGCCATGCGGCTGTCATTGCAATCCTGGTCGTCGGGTTCGTGGTTACACCACACGATCCAGTCGAAGAGGCTGGCGAGGTGGTGAGCGTCATCATCCTTGGCGATTCGGAGGCGGATCAGGCGGCAGCGGGGGAGAAAGCTGAGGAGCCTCAGCCCGAACAGATCGTGGCCGGGACCGTGCCGACCCAGACTATACAGCCGACTGCAGTAACGCCCATGGAGACAGAGCCAACGGAACCGGTGACTGTTGCGCCCACGCAAGAGGTGACGCGCGTTTCCCCGCAGAATGTGGTCGCGGTGGAGCCCGAGGTTCTGACTTCTCTGTCGCCTGCAGAGACATCCGTCGTGCAGCCGATGGCGACGGAAGTGCCGGCCGAGGTTCTTGCGAAGGCGCCTCCCGTCGCCCAGGCGGCGCCGGAAGAGGTAAAGCCGGTCCAGCCGATGGAGACAGCGACGGTCGCTCCCGAACCGGATGAGCCCACACCTGAACCTAAGCCGAAGGCGGAAAAGCCAGCTACCAAACCCGCCGAGAAGAAGGAGCTGCCGAAGAAGGCCAAACCATCTGCGGGGTCCGGCGGCGAAAACAAGCAGGATTCCAAGAAGGGATCGGCCGAGGGGACCGAGACAGCAACATCGAACCAAAATTCGCGTGGCTCCGGTAGCAGCGGCGGTGGTGGGAGCGCAGCCGTTGCCAACTATCCCGGCAAGGTGCAGGCACGGATCAAACGCTCTGTCAGGGTGCCGTCGGAGTACAAGCGTATGAGCGCGTCCATGAGTGTTCGCGTTCGCCTCACAATTGGAGCCAGCGGCGATCTGAACGGTCTTTCGATCGCGCGCAGTTCAGGTATTCCCGAGCTGGATCAGGCTGTTGTCGACGGTATTCGCCGAGCGGCGCCGTTCCCTTCGCTCCCCAGCGAGTGGGGTAAGCCGGTCTGGTCATTCAGTCAGGATGTTCAGGTGACGGGTCGCTGACAAAATATGACTGATACAATCAACTTTATACTTTACTCTAAAAATCAAGTTTAATAAGGTCCCCCGGCACACGCAGGTTCGTGTGACGATCAACGAGCGAACGGGTGGGCAATGGCTCGAAAGACGAAGAAGGGTTCCAACCGCGAGATCCGCGTCGACGCTGGTATCGAGACGGTTCAGGAAGCGTCCGGGCGGTCCAAACTTGATGGACGCAGTTTCCTGTATGTCGGCGGACGGGACTGCCAGGTGGCGCATCTTCGCCAGATCGCAAGCAACTTTGGGGCAGAGCTGATCCACCACGACGGCGGCTTGCGCGAGGCGGTCTCCCGCATCGATACCGTGCTTCCCTCGGTCGACTGCGTTTTCTGCCCGATCGACTGTATCAGCCACGATGCCTGCCTGCGCGTGAAGACCGGCTGCAAGAAGTTCGGCAAGGCCTTCATCCCGCTTCGAAACGGCAGCAAGTCCAGTTTGGAACGTGCGCTACAGACAATGAACGAACGAGACATATCCCGATGAACGAAGAACGCCCCGACGGGGTCATGATGATCGGCCTGCACAAGCTTGCCGCTCAAAGAGGTGACGGTCTTGTGCCGGAGCTTTACGACCTGCTGCTGCGGAATTCCGAGCGGCGTAGAGACTATCCCAACGTGTCGGAGTTTCCTCTGTGGGAGACACGCATGCCCGGGCAGCAGCCCGAAAGGCCACTTGGTTTGGAGGCGGCAAACGGCAATAATGTTGTGGCCTTCGCGCCGGCGCGCGCCAGTGTGAAAAACAAAGCGTAGGGATCATTCCATGTATATTGCGATGAACCGCTTCAAGGTTGCGATCGGATCCGAGGCAGATTTCGAGGAAGTCTGGCGCAATCGCGATTCCAGCCTCTCGCAGGTTCCCGGCTTCGTCGAGTTCCGCCTGCTGCGGGGCAAGACGAATACGGAGGAGGAGTACACGCTGTTTTCCTCGCATACGCTCTGGCAGAGCGAGGAAGACTTCGTGAACTGGACGAAGTCGGAAAACTTCCGTGCCGCGCACCGTAGTGCCGGTGAGCGCAAGGCCATGTACAAGGGGCCGCCGGTTTTCGAAGGTTTCAACGTGGTGCACGGCATCTGAACGGCCAAGGTCGATCCCGATCGAGTTGAAATCCTGCCCGTTCTGCCATCGCTTGATCTCGATGAGACGCTGGCCTTCTATCGCGACGAGCTTGGCTTCAACCGGATCATCCACCCGTCCTCAGACTATCTGATCCTGCGCCGCGATGAGATGGAGCTGCATTTCCGGCTGGCGCGCGACCGAGCGCTATGCGAGGCGACGTCCGTCTACCTGCGTGGCGGTCGCATAGCCGCGCTCCATTCGGAAATATCAAGGGAAGCGCGTGGCGCATCTGGCCCGCTTGAGCGACGGCCGTGGGGTATGGAAGAATCCTCTTATCCATGACCCGCACGGCAACCTGTTGCGGTTTGGGCGCATACCCGTCAGCTGATCGATCAGTTCCGGCGGAAGAAGGCGCCCACCGCGATCGCCAGCCAGCCGAACATCATGGCAAATCCGCCCGTGGGCGCCGCCATCGGAAACAAGCCGGAACCCGCATAACGCAAAGCCACGAGATCGCCGGCAAACAGAAGTGTGCCAGCGCCTATGAGTATGCCGGCAAGCCAGGCGGTCCTTAGTTTCTCGGCGCCGATGGCAAGAGCCAGCAGGGCAGGTGCGTGCGCCAGGCACATTGCCGAAGCCGAAGCAACGAGATGCGCGTCGCCGCCGCCATGCGCCGCGGCTGCGGACAGCGCCACGCCAGCAAAACCGAACAGGCCGGCCAACAGATAGAATAGCGGCGCGATACGCGTGTTCAGCGTCATGGTTTTTCCTATTCCTTGTTCTGCATGTGATATGCGAGCCGTTCGATGGGCGGCAGGATGATCTCGCGCAGCTTCGGATTGGCGATGGTTTCTTCAAGCGCGCGACGAAAGCAGTGCAGCCACTCATCGCGTTCCACGGGGCCGATCTCGGCAACAAAATGGCGGCTTCTGAGGCGCGGATGGCCGTGTTTGTCCGTGTAGAGCGGCGGGCCGCCGAGATATCCCGTCAGGTATTCGTAGAATTTCTCTTCGCTGCCTTCCAGCGTCGGCGGATGGACGGCGCGAACGTGCCTCGCCTCCGCCAGCGTCTCCATCAGCTCATAGAAGCGGTGCGTCAGCGCACGCACGGCCGCGTCGCCGCCAATTGCCTCGTAAAGCGTAATGACTTTTTCCGTCACGGTTCCATTCCTCGAAATCGAACTCTTAATGCACTGCGAGGAAGAGGACTGCAACCGCTCGGATCAGGACGCGGCAATTCGTCCGTCGTCGGCTTGGTGATTATAAATTTCTTGACAAAACCGTCTGGACGGTATCTTTTGTTGATATGTCACTCGCTCATCATCGCCGCAAACAGCCTCTCGTCGTGCGCCAGCAGCTGCTGGACGTGGCCGCTCGGCTGACAATGGAGCAAGGTATGGGTGCTGTGACACTGGATGCAGTGTCCGGCGCATCAGGCGTCAGCAAGGGCGGGCTCTTGCACCATTTCCCGACGAAGAACGCGCTGCTTGACGCCCTCTTCGAGAGTCTTCTGGATCGGTTCGATGCTGATATCGATGAGCGCATGCGAAAGGATCCGGTGCCGCATGGCCGTTTCAGTCGCGCCTATCTTCATGCTGTTGCGGATCTTAGGGACAGTCCCGATGAGTCCGCGCACTGGGCGCAAGTAACGGTTGCGCTGCTCGCCGAGCCGCGGCTTCGGCAGCGCTGGCGCGCATGGGTGCAGGATCGGACGGAGGAATACGTCGGCACGGATTCGTCCATCGACGCGCAGATCGTTCGGTTCGCTGCCGATGGGCTCTGGCTCGCCGACATGCTGGCCAGTCATGATAACGGCGGGGACCGCCAGGCGCTGATCGCCCGTCTCGTCGAATGGACGAACAAGTAGAGTAGGACCCCGCCATGGCTCCAGCTGCTGTTTATGCGCTGCTCTTTGCTGCGATCGCGCTCGAGGTGATCGGCACGACGGCGCTGCAGCTGTCGCAGCAGTTCACCCGCGTCGGGCCGACCGTTGTTCTGGTTGTCTGCTACGTGGCGGCATTCTATTGCCTGTCGATGACGCTGAAGATCATTCCCGTTGGCATCGCCTATGCGATCTGGAGCGCGCTCGGCATCGTGCTGATTTCCGCCGTCGGTCTCATCTATTTCAAGCAGCGGCTTGATGCGCCGGCGATCATTGGGCTCGGGCTGATCATTGCCGGCGTGCTGGTGGTCAACCTTTTCTCGAAATCCATCTCCCATTGATTTCGCCGACATCCGGGCTTATCTGGCTAACCACCTTCGCCCACTGCGATCCCTCAGACGTCGTCGCGACATTTGACCGCCGCCGCGCGGGCTTGTGAAAAATGCTGCCATATCCATATCTTCTTGAACTTTTCACCGCTTATTCTACGCATTGGACACCCCATGACTGACGGTACCGCTGACGCAGGTCTTTCCGAAAATCCATCCGCAACCGAGGGCCAATCCTTCAACACCGCCGGCATCGCGCCGATGGATCGACCGAGCGCGATCACGCGCTTTTTCATGGGTATCGTTGCATGGGCGGAAAAGCTGAACTTCAGATACGCCAAGCTCGGCAATCCGCCTGTCTACGATGCCGCCACATTTCCCTGGGCCTCCGAAGTGGAGAAGGCGTGGCCGCAGATCCGGTCAGAACTGGACCGTGTGCTCGTGCGGCAAAGCGAACTGCCGACATTCCAGGACATCTCGACTGACGTGAAGACGATTTCCAGCGATAGCGGCTGGAAGACCTTCTTCCTTGTCGGCTTCGGCGTGAAGTCGGAACAGAACATCAAGGCGTGCCCGCAAACCTGGGAAGCGGTGCAGAAGATTCCAGGATTGAAAACCGCCATGTTCTCGATCTTCGAGCCTGGCAAACATCTGCCGGCTCATCGCGGACCTTATAACGGCGTGCTTCGCCTGCATCTCGGCATGATCGTGCCGGAGCCTGCCGACAAGCTGGCCATCCGGGTCAAGGACCAGATCTGCCACTGGCAGGAGGGCAAGGCTCTGATTTTCGACGATGCTTACGAGCACGAAGCCTGGAACCATACCGAAAAGACGCGTGTCGTGCTGTTTGTTGATTTCGTGAAGCCGTTGAAGTTCCCGGCCCGCTTCGTCAATTGGGCGCTGATGAACCTTGCAGTGTTTACACCCTTCATTCGTGAGGGGCTGGATAACCACAAGGAATGGGAAAAGAAGTTCTATGCGGAAGCGGAAGCGTTCAGAAACAGGCCGCAGAATTGAACGCCAATCGTAGAACCAATAGATAGCCCCCAGCCAGTTGTTTGGGGATCAGTCGAGAACCTGCACGCGCAGTGCGTCGGGGGCATCGATGATGTGGCGGTTCGACCACAGCGTAGGCCATTTCGGATTGTCGCGGGGACCGGGGTGACGACGACATCGGCCGGAATGGACTGCCGACGACGATCGGCTGCTGGATCACAACGGGCGCGGTCGGCGCAGCTGCACTGGGCATAGGTGGCGACTTGCGCCGGCGCCCACCACATCGTCAACTGCAGCCCCAACGAGACCCGCCAGCGGTCGACGGCGCTCAGTTGCTATTGGCCGCCATTGCCTTGCGTTTCGCTTTGGTGGCCAGATACATGACATAGTTTTCCGCAGCATCGGCGAGATGAAGAGCAATTTCCTCTTCCCGCCATCCCGCCGCTACCGCGCGACGGACAACTTCGGTGATTGCCGTTTTGCAGACGGTTTCGCATTCCCGCGAGCGTCCCATATCTTCGGCGCTATATTTCGGAGAATTGATGTTCGTCATGGCAGCAAGGTGCCACAATCTGGCGCGTTTTCAACAGGATGCTAATAGAGTGGTTAGCCGGTATGGTTAAGCGTGTGGGGCAGGTTAAGACGCGGCCGCCGTGTTTGCATCAAAAAGAAAACGGCGGCCGGGCATGCACTAATATGGTACTTCCAACGCTGCCAATATGTGCCGTTTTCGTAAGGAACGCTTCATGGCGTTTTGCGCTCGAATAGTCGTCGCTCACAACGATATTTCGCCCGACCGGCCTCAAACTTCCGAATATGAATTCGGCAGTATTTGTTTGAAAGCTGCCAAGAGCTTATCGCATTCAGCGTCTGTTCCAATGCTGATGCGAAGATAGTTTTCTATGCGTTCCATCGGGAAATGCCGGACCAGGACCGCTTTGTCCCGCAATCCCGCAGCCAAGTCCGCACCGGATCTTTCGCGATGCCGTGCAAACAGAAAATTGGCGGATGATTGGAGAACGTCAAAACCAAGCGCTCGCAGAGCGATGGTCAGGCGCTCCCGGCTCGCCATAATCAAATCACGGTTTTGCGCAGTCGAAAGGCTGTCGGGTCCGGATAGAGCCGGAGAGTATCGTTTGCTGCTTCTGATATCGCTGCGAGGGCAAGTGGCGATGTGCCGTAAGGATTTTCATTGGTGTTCAGTTTGACCAACCCGCTCATTGTCGGTTGCTGCCCGCAACGTAGGGGGTCAAGGAGTGAACAAGCGGACTCCAAAAACGACTCATTGTAACTTCCAATTCGGGACTGTCGCAAATATCCCAATTAAAGCGGCAGTTTAACGTCTGATTTTTGTATCGTCGCAAAATCGGAGTCCGGCGGCAACCGGCTCAACGAAGATATCTTCGGCAGGTAGCACCAACTAAAACGGACCATCAGCAAGCGGGTTCAAGCGCTTGCTGATGGTCCGATTCTACATGGGCTGCCCCGCTGTGGGCGGGGCTTTTTGTCTGCT
>NZ_JAIQXS010000022.1:0-96867 GCF_020166565.1 Rhizobium sp. 3T7 | reverse complement strand
CATCTACCCAAACAGGCAGACCAGAGAATGCCTCCCTAATCCGGGCCGAGTGCTCGGCTTCCGCAGCTTCCGAAAGATTATCAGCGTCGAAATAGACAATATCGATGTCAGTGATGCCATGAGTGGGCGGAAAGCCAAACGCGTGATTCCAAACCGTCTGGGCAATAGCACCAGCCACCAGCCAGGAATCAGGAAGAGCGATTTGATCCCAATTGCTGAGGATCGAAGAGAGAAGCGGGCTTTCGGAGACGATAGATTGCAATTCCATGTACAGGTCTTCGCTCACTAAATCTGCCTTCAAACGATGTGACTGATTCCAAATAGTGTTCTGTCACGGTAGATTCTGCCATGGCTCATTTATCAGGAACAGACCGTTTGCAATTGCTGCTTCTACCGGAAGCGGTCGACGACTATGTCGAGCCGGACAATCCAGTCCAAGAAAGACCTTGCTTATCAGACGCCCGCGGAGAGGTTTGCAGAGTGTGTTGCAGCGATCAGTTGAGCCCAACGCCGAAGGCAGACGATCCGCCTCGGCGGCTTCGCGCCAAAAGGGGACACGCCGCCGTCGCAAGACTTCTGAAGGTTCGCACCCGCAGCTGATTTGCACCGTGAACATAGCGAGTGGTGCCGTGGCGTGATAGGTGTCGGACTTAGATCAAGCCCAGCATTCACCTGAACGCCTAGCAAAGGACAGATGCCATGGGAGACCCGATATGCCCGCTGCAACCAGGGGAATACGCGCCCGCCTTCGCACTTCCGTCGGCAAATCAAAAAGGAACGGTTTCGCTCGCCAGCCTTCACGGTCACCCGTTTCTGATTGCCTTCTTCCGCGGGTTGCACTGCCCGTTCTGCCGGCGTCAGGTGGGACAGCTCGGCCGCCTACAGCCTGCCCTGCGCGCCGCGGGGGTGGAAACTGTTGCCGTGATCAACACGCCGGTGGAGCGCGCCCGCATATATTTCGAGCACCGGCCAACGCCGGCCGTGCTCCTATGTGACGAGGATTGCTCCACGCACCGGGCCTTCGGCGTGCCGCGCGGCAACTTCCTGCCCGAGGACAGCCGCGAGCAGCCTGTATGGCCCTATCGGGCAAGCATGGAGCAATTCGAGGCCGCTCGCATTAACCCGACGGGCGAATTGCCGGAAGCGCTACATCCGATGGCGGCCAATGCCTTCCTCAACGCCCAGGACGGCTTCGAGCTTAACGAAGTTGATCATGCCATCTTCGCAAGCCACCCCACACAGCTTGTCGGGCACTTCCTCATCGACGCCGACGGCATCGTTCGCTGGGTGCAAATTGAAGCGCGCGACGGGCCGAACAGCCTCTGCATCTTTCCAAACGCGGCGGAGATGCTCGCCGCTGCCGGTAGCCTCCGACACTGAAGGCGTAGCATCTCTGACATTTGTCAGGCGCGTATTACGTCATCGGACGGGAATGACTATGACGGCTGATGGTCAGGATTGACGCCATCTCGGAGCGACTTGCCCTTCCGGCAAACTTTCCGCTGAAGCCGGCTACTCAGGCAAGCCCAGGATGCGCGCACCCTCCGCAAATCTGTCGGCGATTGCCCGCACCATCCCCAGTTCGAAGAACACGCGAAGCCGAAACCCTGGCTCCAGTTCGAGCAATCGCTGCACGGCCGGCCGTGCTTCCTCCTGGCGGCCAGCGAGCGCCAAAGAAGCCGCCTGGAAGAAATAAAGCGTACTGAACCGCGGGTTTGCCTGAGCGGCCCTCGCGCAATGCGCTACCGCCTCGTCGTATCGTTCCTGCTGGATTGCCGCTGTTCCGAGCGCCAAATGCGCCGCATAGGCCATGGGATCGAATGGGCTGAGCCTTAGCGCGCGTTCGGCATTGGAGGTCGCCTTGGCGGGTTGACCGGCAAAGGCGTAGAGGACGGAGCCGAAATAGAGCGCGGTAGCGCAGGAGGAATTCAAAGACAGGGCGCGCTCGGCTGCGTTCAACGCCGCTGCCTGATCCTTGCCCAGCATAAAGATCGCAAAGGCGGCGATGGCCAATGCCGCCGCGTCGTCGGTGCCGCTCGCAATCACGGAGCGCGCGTGCCCGATCCCAGCGACCTTGTCGGCCTCGTCGAAGCCGCCCCGCGTGAAGAAAATCTCGTGGCACCAGGCAAGGCGCGCATGGGCGGCGGCATAGTTCGGGTCCAGGCCTAGCGCATCCTCCAGAAGCCCGGCAGCGACCTTGGCGTCGGCGGGCATCACAGTTGCCATGTAAGGGACGGCGCGCAGATAGAGGTCATAGGCGTCGAGGTTTTCAGGGCGCTTTTGCCTGGCACGCTCGATCTCCGATCGCTGCAGGCTCGGCTCGACGATGCCCACCACCTTTTCAGTGATCTGGTCCTGCAGGTCGAAGACATCCTCCCGCGCGCCGTCGTATCTGTCGGCCCACAGGTGCGCTCCGGTCTCAGCTTCGACAAGCTGGGCAGTGATGCGCAATCGGTTGCCCGCGCTGCGCACACCGCCCTCCAATACATAGCGCACGCCAAGCTCGCGCCCAACCTGCCGGACATCCACGGCCTTTCCCTTATAGACAAAGCTCGAGTTTCGCGCGATCACGAACAGCCATTTGATCCGCGACAGCCCGGTGATGATGTCTTCCACCATGCCGTCGGCAAAATACTCCTGCTCCGGGTCACCGCTCATGTTCTGGAACGGCAGGACCGCGATCGAGGGTTTGTCGGGCAGCGCGAGCCGCGTCGAAGACTTTTCCGGTCCTGCGCTGTTCGCGGGCGTTGCAGGCTTCGCCTGGGCGGGGATACCGACCAGCAGCGAATAGACGTGGACCGGCTCGTTGATGTTCTTGAGCTGCACGTCGCCGCGATCGTTGATTGCGAGATCAAGCCTTGCCTTGACCTGCCAGTACGCCTGTTCGGAGAGGCAGATGCCGCCGGGATCGCAAATTCCTTGCAGGCGGGCAGCGATATTGACGCCATCACCCATAAGATCGCCGTCGCTTTCTTCGACGACATCGCCCAGATGGATGCCGACGCGGAAATCAATCCGCCGCTCAGCCGGCAGGCCGACATTGCGCTCGATCATGCTGTTCTGCACCTCGATGGCGCAACGCACGGCATCGACAACGCTGCGGAATTCTACAAGACTGCCGTCGCCGGTGCGCTTGACCACGCGGCCGTGATACACGGCGATCGTAGGGTCGATGAGATCGCTGCGCAAAGCCCGCAGCCGCGCCAGAATACGATCCTCGTCCGCGCCGGCGAGCCGGCTGTAACCGACCACATCCGACACCAGGATCGCTGCGATCTTTCGGGCCTCGCTCATAGGCGCGCCTCCCACACTCTAGCCTACCACCACAGCCCGGACAGAGCCACTCCGACTAACGGGGACGCGCCAATCGCGTGGAACAACCGCATCCGTTGTTCAACGGCGGTGGCAAGGTCTCTTCGTGCTCATCGATTTCGAGGCGACAGCGCGGGGCAAGAACTATTCGTTCCCCTTTATGGTCACCTCTGGCAGTTCAACGCTGCCTGCAATGTTGTCAAGTTCGACCACGTTACGGATATCAGATGATCGCGATGGTCACGGGGAATGACCATTGCTGTCGGCCTGTCGTTGGAGAAGGCGGGTCTTCTTCCGCAAAGCGTTAACTGCGGTCATTGCGTTGAACTTGGTTGAAACCCGACACCAGCGCCTGTTATTCGTTCCATCCGCTGTTTCACTCGTGCGCAAGCAATGCCTTTCCCGATGTGACCTGGAAATCATAGAAAATGCGCACTGACAGAACAACGCCGGCGATCAGAACTACGACGCCAGCGCCTTCAATCAGAGTTGGCCAACGCGCATGCACGATAAGCCCTCCGATCACGCCAAAGGCTGTTTCCGAGACGATCAATTGCGCGGCTAATGCAACCGGCAGGCTTCGTGCCGCAATGTTCCAAGCCCAAACGCCGCACACAGTTGCCAGTAGCGCGAAAGTTGCACCCCAAACATATAGGTTGCCCGCAGTGCTCCAGCCGAAACCTAGCGTTGGAAGACGGAAGAGGCCCATCGCAGCCCCGACAGGATAGAACGCCAGCATCAGGACGCTGCCCCCCACCAGTATCAACGCCGACCAAACACCGGAAGGCATTTCTGGTCGAGCGGCGAGTACAGCCTGATTGGCGAGGGCGAACCAGACCCAAAGTCCCACGGCAGCAAGCGCTAGCGGCACGCCAACCCACAATGATCGGACCGAGTTCAATCCTTCGGCCGTGAATGCCGTACCATTGACGAGAACCAGGCCGACCAGCACCAGCGCGAGAGGCATCATAAGGGCTCGCCACGGCAACGATCCCTGACGTTGATTACCAATGACCATCAGTACGATTGGTACTAGGCCGAGAAAGGCTGGAGCGATTACCGGACCGGCATAGATGGCCGCTCCCGTCACGGTCAGGAAGTAGCCGACATATCCGATGAAGGCGAGCCAGAGAGCCGACAGACAGTTCCGGAGCGTGAGATGTCGCACTACGCGCTTCTCCAATGACAGGACGCAAAGTCCTACGAGAGCTGAGACAACATGACGGATGAGGGCAAAATCGAAGGTGGAATAGTCACCGATTATGAAGGGCACAACGAAGTTGAGCGAAAAGGCAAAAGCCGCAAAGAGAGCGGCCAACACACCAACATAGAAAAGTCTGTCCATAGTGGTCACCCCTTTTGAAGTGCATCGCTGACGCAGCCCGTTGATCGCTTTGACTCCCGACATCGTCGGTTGGCAACCAAGAGAGTCCACAGCTGAATGAGCGGAATTTACTGGCCGCGAGCCCTCGCCGGTACTCGGTGAAAGTGAGAACCACCCTCTCGATGCTCGTCCATCAGATAGCCATGCCTCGGTTTTGCATCCTCGGCGTTCAACGGGAACCCGCGATTATTCAACGATGTCAGCAACGGGGCGAAGGCGACGTCGAGCGATTCCACAAAACGCCGCCAGAAGCGGTTATTCTCGCTTTCCACGAAGAAACCAGCTAAACGTGTAGCAACTAAAATTGCATGGTTGCGAGCGGTGGCAAGAAAAGCGGAATACACTGTGTTCCAAGGACGCGCAGGCGATCACAACGACTTGGCGATGCCGGGTGCGAAAGCGATCGGCGACGAATTGCAACGCCGAACCGGCATTTGTCCCACAATGATCGGTACCCCAGAGCCCGCCTTGAATATTGGGTGGCGCGAAGAGCTAGATGCGGCCCTGCCGTCGCTCAAAGAGGTGCAGTCTCGGATCGACAAGGTGTTGGCTGGAGGCGCGGTATCGATCGCCGCCACCAGCCGGTGCGCTGTCTCGCTGGCGACACTCCCCGCCGTCGCGAAGCATCATCCCTCGGCCTGCATTGTGTGGTTCGATTCACATGGCGATCTAAACCCGCCAGAGGCCAGCACTACCGGATATCTCGGCGGACTGGCGTTTGCGGGACCGCTCGGCCTTTGGGATTCGGGGCTTGGTGCAGGTTTAAGCTTGGACCAGGTCGTTCTCGTCGGTCAGCGTGACCTTGATCCTTACGAGCTGAATCTGATCGCGAAACATGGTATTCCGCACATCAAGCCAGGTGTCGATCTCGCTATCGAGCTTAGGACCGCTATCGCTGGCCGTTCCGTCTATGCCCACCTCGACTGCGATGTTTTGGAACCGGGCATTGTGCCGACAGATTACGAACACGAAGGCGGCTTGTCGCTGGATGATCTGCGCGTCTGCTGCAAGGTGATCGCAGAACACCACTTCGTCGGGATAGAAATTGCGGAGTTCCAGAATTCGTGGAAGGCTGACGGCCCGCCAGTATCGCCGAGCGCTCTACTCGATGCCATGGAGCCAGTTTTGACGATTGGCCTAAATGAGTGAGCGGCAGTTTTGGGCCCGAAAGCAGAGGGTGTTGTCAGGCAGGAACTGTAATCTGCGATCGCACAGAATTAGCTGGGGACCCGGTTCCCTAAAACACGTTTTTCCGCTTCGCGCCACGAGTGGTCTCTCTTGCCGTTGACGCCGCGAAGGTCCTCTCACGACCCTAAGCCGCCAATTACTGAAAGCGTCTGGGATACCCGGTACCGGCCCCAAAAGTGGACCTTCGCGCGCCTGCGTTCCCAATCGAGGAAGCGGCATTTTGCCCCAGTCAGTCACGTCGAGTTAGACATTCCAAACCCGGAATTCGCGCGCCTCAAGACAGGCTTGTAGCAATCGTCAGATTCCGCCCCCACTATCGCCGCAAAGAGCCCGTGAACATTACGTTTCGATACCGCCCCGTTATCTTCGATCAGAGGGAGCCTGCTTCCGCGCCGTCTGGAGAACCTGTGCCGCGTGCTCGAGCGCGCCGGCACTCGACTGAAACAACGGGGACATCCAATCCGATGACCAAAGTCGCTGCGAGGCTTGAACGCGTGTGTCTAAGGGCTCAGCCAAGCGCGTGGCTCGCCAGCCCGTAGAGGTTCTGTCCTGGTACTACGGCCGCGCCGCCTTTGCCCCGCCGGGACATTGCGAGCACTGTGTCGAAGACGGTCAGGCCGGATTGCGAGAGGAATGTGGCGAAAGTGCCGGACTCGACTGGTGTATCGAGGCGCAGAAATTGATTTTCGTGGGCGCAGACATGTTGCCGTATCACTGCGACGGCGTCCGCATCAGTTTCTGCCACGACCGGGCCAACGACATGCCCCCTGCCAAACGGGCGGCAAAGCGCGAAAGCGCACAGCCGACCGTCGCGAACCAAGCCGTAGCCTATGGATTGTACAAAGAGCTTGCCGATCAGCGCCGCCCTCGAAACACCGAATGCCCCTGCATCCAGCTCGACGACAGCGGCAAGGTCCCCCCCCTCCAGTCGCCGGACCTCAGGTTGCTCCGTTTGCGTAATCAAGTCGATCGGGCGGCGGGCGATGCCCTGGCATTGGTATATGGTCCGTACGGGCTGGAAACCGAGGGAGTGGTAAAGGCGGCGAGAGGCCCTCGTCGCATTGAGTCTTAGATCGCGTCCACGGCAATCCGAAAGCACGTGGTCCATGAGCCATCGCCCGGCGCCGTTCGTCTGCAGCCGCGGCGAAGTAATCACCATGCCTATGGTCGCGAAATCATCACCGTGCGGAAACCACATGGCCGAACCTGTCAGCCTGCCGATTTCATCAAGCGCCACATAGCCGCGGCCGACCTCGCGCAGGAGCTGCAAGTCCTCGGAGCGGAGCGGCCATCCGACCGAAACCGACAGGGCGTGCAGTTGCTCGAGATCGGCACTCTCGATCCCGGCGATGCGCATTTCGAAACTGTCGATGACTTTGGATTCGGATGTCTCTGCGTCCACTCCTTGCCTCCCCTCCCTGCCGTCGTCTTGCTCTCGTCCCGATTTCCAACGGGCCCGCGGCGAAAACTTCTATCCCTTAGACTAGGACGGCGCGCCCGATACAATTCACTTGAGAGGCCGCCTGACGCACAACAATCCTCCAAATCCGACGCGCTTTCGGCATCTAAAGCCTCGATAGGCTTCTAAGGTACTGGGCATGATCGACCGCGCCGACCCCAGCGAAACGGGATGAGGACAACAATGCAGGCAGTGGAAATCCTCGAAAAGCTCGTCGGCTTCCCCTCCGTCGTCAACACCCCCAATACTGACATCCTTGCCTGGATCCGCAGCTATCTGCAATACCACGGCATCGCCGTCACCCTGCTTCCCGGCCCGGAGGGCGATCGGTCTAACCTGTTCGCCACGATCGGTCCGAAAGAGGTGCCGGGCTATGTTCTTTCGGGCCACATGGACGTTGTTCCGGCGACCGAAAGCGGCTGGACGGGCGATCCCTTCCGTCTGCGTCAAGAGGCGGGCCGACTCTATGGGCGGGGCGCAACCGACATGAAGGGTTTCTTGGCCGCCGCCCTCGCCGCCGCGCCAAAGCTCGCCGAGATGCACCTGCGCCGGCCCATCCACTTCGCCTTCTCCTATGACGAGGAGGCAGGCTGCCGTGGTGTGCCGCATATGATCGAACGCCTACCAGAACTCTGCGAAAAACCCCTCGGCGCGCTTATCGGCGAGCCGAGCGGAATGCGGGCGATCCGGGCGCACAAGGGCAAGGCAGCAGCGAGGCTGACGGTGAAGGGCCGCTCCGGCCACTCCTCGCGTCCGGACCAGGGGCTGAATGCCATCCATGCCATGGCGGAGGCGCTTGCTGCCGCTGTCGCAGAAGCTGACCGGCTGACCCGCGGCCCGTTTGACGACGTGTTTGAGCCGCCCTGCTCTTCCCTCCAGATCGGCACTGTGACAGGCGGACAGGCAGTCAATATCATTCCGGAGACTTGCGCGGCGGAATTCGAGGCGCGTGCCATTTCCGGTGTCGATCCGGCGGACCTGCTGAGCCCCGTGCGGCGGACCGCAGAGAAGCTGAGGGAACGTGGTTTCGCAGTCGAATGGCAAGAGCTCAGCGCTTATCCGGCGCTCTTGCTCCCCGCCGATGCGCCGCTCGCGACTCTGCTGGAGGAACTGACCGGGTTCGAGCCGCTCCCCGCCGTCAGCTATGGCACCGAGGCCGGGCTTTTCCAACAGGCCGGCATCGACGCGATCATCTGTGGCCCCGGTGAGATCGACCGCGCCCACAAGCCGAACGAATACATCCTTATCGATGAACTCGCCGCCTGCCAGGCGATGGTCGAGGCGCTTGGCGCGCGCTGCAGCGCCTGACCCACCGCGGAGGCAATACGCGATGACCTTCCTCTTCAATTCCGACGCCAAGCGTGGCGCCATCTTCGCCGAAGCTTTTGCACGCGAACTGCCCGACATTCCCTTCTCCACGGAGCCGGCGAAGGTAGATCCCGATGCCGTGCGATACCTGATCACCTGGACGGTGCCCGACAATCTCGCGCGCTACCGCAATCTCGAAATCCTCTTCTCGATTGGCGCCGGCGTCGATCAGTTCCGTTTCGACACCGTACCAGCGCATGTGAGGGTGGTGCGCATGGTCGAGGACGGTCTTGTCAGGATGATGCAGGAATATGCGATGCTCGCCGTGCTCGCGCTGCACCGCAATCTACCCGCCTATCTCGACCAGCAGCGGCGGCAATCGTGGCAGGCCATCACACAGATCCAGGCGGCGAAACGCCGCGTCGGCGTGCTTGGCCTCGGCATGCTCGCCACCGCCGTCCTGGAGCGCTTGAAGCCTTTCGGCTTTCCCCTTTCCGGCTGGAGCCGTAGCCCGCACGAAATTGAGGGCGTCAGATGCCTCAATGGCAAAGACGGACTCCATGCGCTGCTCGGCTCCACGGACATTCTGATCTGTCTCCTGCCCTTGACTGACGAGACACGCAGTTTCCTCGACTCCGTCCTTTTCGCCAAGCTCCCTGCAGGCGCGGCACTTGTTCATGTCGGCCGCGGGCCGCAGCTCGATCATGAAGCACTGATCGGGGCGCTCGATAGCGGCCATCTCTCCGGTGCTGTCATCGACGTCACTGATCCCGAACCGCTGCCAACGGGTCATCCCTTCTGGAGTCACCCGAAAATCCTGCTGACGCCGCACATAGCAAGCGTCACCCAACCGGAAACAGCCGCCGAGGCCGTGATCGAGAATATCAAGCGTCATCGGGCCGGACTTGATCCCATCGGGCTCATCGATCGCGGCCGCGGCTATTAAGCTCTCAATCCTAGGAAAGGAAACCCATGTCCCTTTTGAAGAACATCGACACCAATCCCTCTTTCCCGCCGCGCGAGTCCGGTCCGCTTCCGGAACGCCTGATCTCCGGCAGTCCCTCCTTCAAGACCTGGGCTCAAGACGTCGCACGCGGAGAAATGATCCACACAGGCGTCTGGGAGGCAACCCCCGGAGAGACGCGCTCGATTAAGGGCGAGACTTTCGAGTTCTGCCATATCCTCTCCGGTGTCGTCGAACTCACGCCGGAAGGCGGCGGGCCGGTCGTCTACAAAGCCGGTGACAGCTTCGTCATGAAGCCGGGGTTTGTCGGTGTCTGGAAGACGATCGAGACCGTACGTAAGATCTACGTGACGGTCATGTAGTGCCCGCCGCGCGATCCGATCGAGGCCCTTGATACAGGCCTATCTCCCTCGGATCGCGCTCGAACTGGTTTCAGCGGAAACTTGCCGGCAACCGGCATCCTCGCCCAGCACGGCACGCTCGCGGCTTTCTGGCGTGTCGTCGCCGTTCCAGCCCGGCAATCGCTTTCTCGTGCCCTGTCGGATTGCTCGGGCGCATCGCCGATACGTCACCGACCGGCCCATCTCAGCCTCCGAAGATTTCGCTGTCTCGTCACCGAAAACGTAATTTTCCGCCGTCGCCGCACCGCCACTCGATGCATGCTGCTCGCGTTCGTCCGGTAGCCTCGCATGAGTTTATCCGAGGACCCACTATGACTCTCAGCTTTGACCCCGACACTCTTCCCCTGCCCGTCGGGCACTTCATCGGCGACCGGCTGATCCCTGCCGAGGGCGCTATCGACATGCATCGTCCATCGGACGGCAAGGCCTATGCGGGCTGCCCGCTCGCGGGTGAGGCACTCGTCGACCGCGCCGTCGAAACCGCCAAGAATGCGCTGAAGGCGAGCAACTGGGGCGGCGTGCGTCCGCGCGAGCGCACAGTCGTGCTGCAGCGCTGGGCTGACCTGATCGAAAGGGAGGCGGAAACCCTCGCCAAGCTCGAGGCGCTTTCCTCGACACGCCCGGTCGGGCACCTGATCGCCGGCGACATAGCCGTCAGCGCCGAACAGATCCGCTTTTTCGCGGAATTCGCCGACAAGGAAGGCAGCGACCTCGTGCCGACTGACGACAACAATCTCGGCATGATCATGACCGAGCCCTATGGCGTCGTCGGCGCCATCACGCCGTGGAATTTCCCCGTTTCGATGGCCGCTTGGAAGCTCGGCCCCGCCCTTGCCGCCGGCAATGCCGTCGTCTTGAAACCCTCCGAAATGACGCCGTTTTCGACCGTCTACCTTGCCGAGCTCGCAATCCGCGCGGGCCTGCCGGCCGGTCTCATCAATATCGTGCTGGGCGACGGTCCGGTGACCGGCACTGCCCTCACCGGACATCCGGACATCGCCAAGGTGAGCTTCACCGGCTCGACCGGCGCCGGTTCGGCGATCATGGCCAATATCGCCCGCACCGGGGTCAAGCCCATGACGCTTGAACTCGGCGGGAAGAGCCCGCAACTGGTCTTCGCCGATGCCGATCTCGACAAGGCGGCCGCGGCAATCGCCCAGGGCATGATGTCTAACGCTGGCCAAGCCTGCATCGCCGGCTCCCGCCTGATCGTGGAGGAAAGCGTTGCTGCGCCGCTCGCCGAGGCAATCGTCACGCGCATGAAGGCGGCGAAGCCGGGGCCGACCTGGGATGCGGCAAGCGAATACTCGCCGATCATCTCGAAGCGCCAGTTGAACCGCATCCACGGCATCGTCGCGGCTGCCGTTGCAGCGGGCGAAGAATGCCTGTTCGGGGGCGCCCCAATGGATGCGCCGGGCTATTTCTATCAGCCGACGTTGATGGCCGTGCGCGACAGCTCCTCGCCGGCGATTACCGAAGAAATCTTCGGTCCGGTCCTGACCATGCAGACCTTCGTCGACGAGGAGGAGGCACTGGCTCTCGCCGACCACCCGACCTACGGCCTGGCCGCTGGCCTCTTCACCCGCGACCTGTCTCGCGCGCTACGGCTGACGCGACTGCTGCAGGCCGGCACGATTTGGGTCAACCGCTATAGCCGCTCGCGCGACCACATCTTGCCGACCGGCGGCTACAAGCGCTCTGGCGTCGGCAAGGACCTCGGACGTGAGGCCTACCATGCCAACCGCAAGAGCAAGAGCGTTCTCATCAGCCTCTAGGAGCCTCCATGAAATCCTATTCGATCGCACTCATCCCCGGCGACGGTATTGGCCAGGACGTGACGGATGCGGCCTGGCAGGTCCTTTCGACCGTCGCCAGGCATTCCGGCTTCTCGCTGACCGGCACGCCCTTTCCCTGGTCCTGCGCCTTTTACAAGGAAACGGGCGCGATGATGCCGACGGACGGCATAGAGATCTTGCGCCGCTTCGATGCGATCCTACTGGGCGCCGTCGGTTGGCCCGCCGGAGTGCCGGACTCCGTTTCGCTGCATGGCCTGCTCCTGCCAATCCGCAAGGCCTTCGTGCAATATGCAAATATCCGCCCGCACCGGCTGCTGCCGGGCGTTCAAGGTCCGTTGAAGGCGGACAATTTCGACATCCTGTGCATCCGCGAGAATACCGAGGGCGAATATTCTGGTGCCGGCGGTCGCGTGCATCAGGAAACGGTCGATGAAGTCGCGGTCGAGACCTCGATCTTCACCCGCACGGGCGTCGAACGGATCCTGCGCTTCGGCTTCGAGCAGGCGCGACAACGCCGCGGCAAGCTCGCTTCGGTGACCAAATCCAACGCCCAGAAATACACCATGGTGTTTTGGGACGAGATTACGCGAGAGCTCGCCGCCGAATACGCGGATGTCGAGGTGACGAGCTACCACATCGATGCGATGGCCGCCCGCATGGTCATGGCGCCGGAAAGCCTCGACGTCGTCGTCGCCTCCAACCTCTTCGGCGACATCCTGACCGACCTCGGTGCCGCGATCCAGGGCGGGCTCGGGTTTGCGGCTTCCGCCAACATCAACCCTGATCGAAGCGCCCCGTCAATGTTCGAGCCGGTACACGGCTCCGCACCCGACATCGCGCATCTCGGGATCGCCAACCCCGTCGCCGCCATATGGTCCGGGGCGATGATGCTGGAGCATCTAGGGGAAAGCGAAGCCGCGCGCATTGTCATGACCGCGCTCGAAAGAACGACCGCCCGCGGGATCGGCACCGTGCCGGGCAAAGACAAAACCGAAACGATTAAGGCGGCGGTGCTTGCCGCGCTCAACTGATCTTTAGAGGAGAGAAATTATGAAGCTGAAAGATAGGGAACTTTTCCGGCAAGAGGGCCTGATCGACGGAGCCTGGCTGGCTGCAGCCTCTGGTAGAACCGTCGACGTTTTCGACCCCGCCAGTCGGACGCGCTTCGGCACCATTCCGGACATGGGCGAAGAGGAAACGCGCGCCGCCATCGAAGCCGCCAATGCCGCCTTCGGACCGTGGAAGAAGAAGACGCATGCCGAACGGGCCGCATTACTTGAGCGCTGGTATGCGCTGATGATCGAAAACCTCGAGGATTTGGCTCTGCTCTTGACGATGGAACAGGGCAAGCCGCTCGACGAGGCGCGCGTCGAGATCCGTTACGGCGCTTCGTTCGTCAAATGGTTCGCCGAGGAGGCTCGTCGCATCGGCGGCCACACCATTCCCTCTCCGACGGCCGATCGGCGCATCGTCGTTTTGAAAGAGGCGGTCGGCGTCTGCGCGATCGTGACGCCGTGGAACTTCCCGAACGCAATGATTACCCGCAAAGTGGCACCTGCCTTGGCGGCCGGCTGCACGGTGGTGATCAAGCCCTCGGAGTTCACGCCCTTTTCAGCGCTCGCCCTCGGAGTTCTGGCAGAGCGCGCCGGCATTCCCGCAGGCGTAATCAACATCGTCACCGGCATGCCGGCCGCAATCGGCAACGAGTTCATGGCGAACGAAACAGTGCGCAAGATCTCCTTTACGGGCTCGACGCGCGTCGGTTCTCTCTTGATGCGAGGCGCGGCCGACAGCGTCAAGCGCCTCTCGCTCGAACTCGGCGGGAATGCCCCCTTCATCGTCTTCGACGACGCCGACCTTGATCTGGCGGTCGAAGGCGCGATTGCGTCCAAGTTCCGCAATGGCGGCCAGACCTGCGTCTGTGCGAACCGCATCCTGGTGCAGGCCGGCGTCTATGACGCCTTTGCAGAGAAGCTCGGCGCACGCGTTAACGCAATGAAGGTCGGCCCCGGTACGGAACCCGGCATCGCAATCGGACCGATGATCAATGACGCGGCGATCGACAAGATCGACCGTCATGTCGAGGACGCGCTTGCCAAGGGGGCGAAGCTTGCGGCGCGCGGCAGGTCGGTGCCGGAGGGGAGACAATATAGGGCCCCGATCGTACTCACGGGCGCCACCACCGAGATGCTGCTTGCCAGCGAAGAGACCTTCGGTCCCGTCGCACCGCTCTTCCGCTTCGAGACGGAGGAGGAGGCAATCGCCATCGCCAACGGCACGCCCTTCGGCTTGGCTGCCTATTTCTACACTGAGAGCCTGAAGCGCTCGTGGCGTGTGGCGGAAGCGCTCGAATTCGGCATGGTCGGCCTCAACACCGGCGCCATCTCCACCGAAGTCGCCCCCTTCGGCGGCGTCAAGCAATCCGGCCTGGGCCGCGAGGGCGCCCAGGTCGGCATCGAGGAATATCTCGAGATGAAAAGCTTCCACATCGGCGGACTGGATTAATGCATGTTGCCCAAAAATGTCCCGCAGCTTTTGGGACAGCGACATGCACAAACAAGGGATCTACGGTTGGTCACGACGATCTTGGGTCGAATCGAACCGAAGCCTAAAACGTGATCGGTTCCAGGAGTAGAGCGGGATGCGCGCGAAAAGCCGCCGTGTTTCTTCATCCCGCTCTCAAGCGCGCGAGGCGCTTCAGCTCTTGCGCAAGACCGCTGCGCACTTGACGCGGCACGCCAGGCTAGATCATCCAAACAAAGAAGGGCGCGGACCTGTCCGGTCCGCGCCCTTCTTCCTACCCCCGCGTCGTCTACTGGATCGTGTCCAGCATCTTGTAATACATGCCGACGAGCGGCAGGAACCAGGGCTTGCCGAAATGTCCCGGCACGGCCGGCCATTCGAGACCCTTCAGCGGGTTGCGGTCCGGCCGGCCGAGAATTGCGTCCGCCATAATCATGCCGAGATGCGTCGAAAGCTGCGCCCCGTGGCCGGAATAGCCCATGGCGTACCAAACACCGTCTTGATAGCCGGCGCGGGGGAATCGATCCTTGGTCATGTCGACGAGGCCGCCCCAGCAGTAGTCGATCTCGATATTGGCGAGTTGCGGAAAGATGGCGGCAAGGCTCGCCTTGAGGATCGCGCCGCTTTTTGCGTCCGAACGCTGGTCGGATGTCGCCGAGAAGCGCGCGCGGCCGCCGAAGATCAGACGGTTGTCGGGCGAGAGCCTGAAATAGTTACCGATGTTCATCGACGTGACGCAGGTGCGGCTACCCGGCATTGTCGCCGCGATCTCCGCTGCTGTCAGCGATCGGGTGGCGATGATGAAGCTGCCGACGGCGATGATGCGGCGGCGGAAATAACCAAAGACCGAAGGCGTGTAGGCGCCGGTGGCGACAAGAACCGCATCCGCGGAGACGCTACCGCGGGAGGTCTTCAATGTGTGCCGGCCGCCCGCCTGCCGATGCTCGGTGACCGCCGCGCTCTCGAAAACCATGGCGCCATGGCGCGTGGCCACTTCGGCGAGGCCGACGACATAGCGCCCCATATGCATCATCGCGCTCTTCTTCGAGAGCATCGCCCCGAAGAACGGCGAGCCGACCTCCTGCTTCAGATCCTCGGCGCTGAGAAGTGCTGTATCTGGATCGACCTCCGCGTTGATCGCCTCGAAGTTGCGGGCGATCGCCTCGAAATGCTGAGGCTTCGAGGCAAGCTTCACTTTGCCGGCGCGGCGGAAGTTGCAGTTGATACCTTCTTCGGTGATCAGTGCCTCGATCGTGTCGACTGAATCGTCGAACGCCTTGTAGAGCGCAATCGCCCGCTCCCTGCCGAGTTCCGCCTTGGCCGCGAGATAGCTATGGGCGAGCCCGTTATTCAAGTGTCCGCCATTGCGGCCGGAGGCGCCCCAGCCGACCTTCTCCGCCTCCAGCACGACGACCTTCGCCCCCGCCCTGGCGAGCTGCCGGGCCGCACTGAGGCCGGTGAAGCCGCCGCCGATCACGGCGACGTCGTAATGGCCATCGACCGGGCCTTGCGCAGCTCCGGCAAAGGCCGGGGCCGTATCATGCCAGTAGGACAGGAACTTCATGGCGCACCGCCTTTCTAAAGACCGACAACGCCCGGCAGGCCGGAGATGTCGGCGATCTCGACATAGCCGTAGTAGGGATTGGCCGGCTCGTGACCGCGATTGACCCAGACTTTGTTCTTGATGCCGAGGTCGTGCGCCGACATCAGGTCGTAGCGGAAGGAGGACGAGCAGTGAAGGATGTCCTCGGGGCCGCAGCCCAGCATGTCGAGCATGTATTCGAAGGCCTTGAAGCGAGGCTTGTAGGCCTGCGCCTGTTCGGCGGTGTAGACCGCATGGAAGGGTGCGCCAAGCTTTCCGACATTCGACATGATCTGCGAATTCATTGCATTTGACAGGATCACCAGTGGGATCTCCTTGGCGACCTTGGCAAGCCCGGCCGGAACGTCCGCATGCGGCCCCCATGTCGGCACGCGCTCGTAGACCACCTTCGCAGCTTCATCGCGGAATTTAATGCCGTTGCGCTTGCAGGTCCGTTCCAGCGAATTGTGCACCACCTCGGCATAGGGCTTCCAGGCGCCCAGGATCTCGTCCAGGCGGTAGGCCGCGAAATTCTTGATGAATTGAGCCATGCGCGCCTCGTCGAGCTGGTCCTGATAGAGGTCGCGGGCCGCTTCCGCCATCTGGAAGTTCGTCAGCGTGCCGTAGCAGTCGAAGGTGATGTATTTCGGACGGAACGTCGTCATGTGCGTTTCCTTGAAAGAGCGGGATCAGGTATTCTGTGAGGATCATAGGCGCTGCGCCTCCATCGCCTCGCCTGATTTGGCGGCGTTCGAAGCAGAATCTATCGTATCGAGCGCCGGCTTTGGCAGAAGGTTGTGTGGCCTGCTGGTGGCCAACGGCGTCTTCCGCCCCGGCGCCCTCCCAGCGCAATTCCCTGTCAGCATAAGATGCGGCGACCGGTAGCTGCAAAGCTATAAGATACCGCGCGAGCCAAAGCCTTCAGACGATCTGCCGGCCAGCACTCCTTCAGACTTGGGGGCAGAAAGTGAAGGAAATGCCATGCAGACATGTCAGATCGATATTGCCGCCTTCGGGCCTGAGCATCTGGACGCCGCCGTCAAGCTCTCCCGGCAGGCCGGCTGGCCACATCGCCTTGAAGATTGGCAGATGGCGCTGACCCTGAGCGAAGGCGTCGTTGCGATTGAGAGCGACCGGGTCGTCGGCACTGTACTCGTCACCCCTTACAAGTCGGACTGTGCGACGATCAACATGGTCATCGTCGACGAGGCGATGCGCGGCCGCGGCCTCGGTCGCAAGCTGATGGACGCCGCGTTGCAGATAGCGGCCGATCGTCCGCTCAGACTGGTGGCAACGACTGAGGGCCTGCCGCTATACGAAAAGCTAGGCTTCCGCGAGACAGGTCGCGTGTTGCAGCATCAGGGCATCGTCGGAGCAATCGCCGAGCCTGGGCAGACCGAACAGGCGGCCGCGGCCGACATCGAAGCGATCGTCGCGCTCGACCGCCTCGCCTTCGGCGCCGACCGTGAAGCGATGATTGCCTATCTCGGGAAGGTCGGAAACTTTGCGGTGATCCGCCGGGACGGGCACGTTTGCGGGTTCGGCGCCATCCGCCCCTTCGGCCGCGGCGAGACCATCGGGCCCGTCGTCGCCGAAGGTCTCGAAGACGCCAAGGCGCTCGTGTCCCACTTCATTTCCACGCGAACCGGCCTGTTCATCAGGCTCGATACCACTGCCGAGACCGGCCTTTCTCTCTGGCTTGCCGAGCAGGGACTAGCCCACGTCGGCGGGGGTATCGCCATGATGAAGCCCCCGATCCACCGCGCCGCCGACCCGGCCGCCACCACCTTCGCCCTCGCCAATCAGGCGCTCGGCTGATCCGGAGATCGTCATGTACAGCAATTCCCTCATCGAACTCGATCGCGCCCACCTCATCCATCCGGTCGCCTCCTATCGCAGCCACGAAAAACTCGGCGTGCGCGTGCTCGCCTCGGCGAAAGGCGCGACGGTCACCGACGCTTCGGGCAAGCAACTGATCGACGGCTTTGCCGGCCTTTGGTGCGTCAATGCCGGCTATGGCCACGAAGCGATCGTTGAAGCGGCCGCCCGCCAGATGCGCGAGCTTCCCTATGCGACGGCCTATTTCGGGTTCGGCTCCGAGCCCGCGATCCGCCTCGCCGCCGAACTCGCCGAGCGCGCGCCGGGCGATCTCAACCACGTCTATTTCACACTCGGCGGCTCCGACGCCGTCGACAGCACGATCCGCTTCATCCGCTATTATTGGATTGCCCGCGGCGAGCCGCAACGCGATCAGTTCATTTCGGTGGAGCAGGGCTATCACGGCTCGTCGACGGTCGGCGCCGGCCTGACCGCGCTGCCGGCCTTCCATGCCGGCTTCGGCATTCCCTTTGACTGGCAGCACAAAATTCCGTCTCACTATGCCTACCGCAATCCGGTGGGAGAGAGCCCGCCGGCGATCATCGAGGCCTCGCTAGCCGCCCTCCGACGCAAGGTCGAGGAGATCGGCCCCGAGCGTGTCGCCGCCTTCTACGCCGAGCCTATCCAGGGCTCGGGCGGCGTGCTGGTGCCACCCAAGGGCTGGATGAAGGCGATGCGCGAACTCTGCCGCGAGCTCGGTATCCTCTTCGTTGCAGATGAGGTGATCACCGGCTTCGGCCGCACCGGACCGCTCTTTGCGTCAACCGAGGACGAGATCGTGCCGGACTTCATGACTGTCGCGAAGGGGCTGACGTCTGGTTACGTCCCGATGGGCGCGGTCTTTATGTCCGATCACGTTTATCAGACGATTGCCGACGGCGCCGGCGCTTCCGCCGTCGGCCACGGCTATACCTATTCGGCGCATCCGGTCAGCGCCGCTGTCGGTCTCGAGGTGCTGAAGCTCTACGAGAACGGCCTCTTGGAACAAGGCGTCACGGCCGGTGCGCGGCTGATGGAAGGTCTCGAAAGCCTGAGGGACCATCCCCTTGTCGGCGATGTGCGCGGCCGCGGCATGCTGGCCGCCGTCGAGCTCGTTGTCGACAAGTCGAGGAAGACCCCTTTGCCGGCGGCCGCGGAGCCGGCGCGCCGCATCTTCGACCGTGCCTGGCAAAACGGTCTCGTCATCCGCGCCTTCGCCAATGGCGTGCTCGGCTATGCGCCGCCGCTCTGCTGCACCGCGACGGAGATCGACGCGATTGTCGAGCGCACCCGCCAAACATTGGACGAGACCTTGAAGGACCCGGACGTTCGCCAGGCTTTGAGGGCCTGATGGACGACTGACGCGATATATCGCGGAACCGCCATATTCGCAATTTTGTGCCGCGCCACAGTGCCTTTTCGGAGACTCCGGCGCGGCATAACTGCCAAACTCAAATCAAGGAAGCGGCCGGATCCCAGCATATGCGGCCTTTCCAGCAAGAGCGGGGAAAACATCCCGCCGAACGGGAACAGAATATTCTTCTTCATGAAGTCGGCGTTCCGGCCTGGAACGCGAAAAAACTGGGGAATCGATGTGCATAAGAGCCTTCCCGAATTCAAATACATGACCTTCGACGTGGTCGGCACGCTGATTGACTTCGAGGGCGGCCTCAAGGATTGCCTCGCCGGCATCGCCGCCGAGGCCCGTGTCGCCATCGATGGCGAAGAGGCGCTCAGCCTCTACCGCGCGGCGCGCTACTCCAAGGACGCCAACCTCTTCCCGGACGATCTGGTGCGTGTCTATCTTGAAATCGCGCCGAAGCTCGGTCTACCGACCGAGCGGAAATATGGCGAGCGTCTCAGGGACTCCGCCGGGAACTGGAAGGCCTTTTCAGACAGCGCCGAAGCGCTGGCGCGCCTTGCGACGAACTACCGGCTTGTCGCTATGACCAATGCGCGCCGCTGGGCGTTCGATTTCTTCGCCAAGGAACTGGGCGATCCCTTCTACGCCGCCTTCACCGCCGACGATACCGGTACCGAAAAACCTGACCCCGCCTTCTTTCAGAAGGTTTTCGACTTCGTCGGCTCGGAAGGCAATTCGAAGGACGATGTCCTGCATGTCGCTCAGAGCCAGTACCACGACATCGGCATTTCGCGGAAGCTTGGGCTGACCAACTGCTGGATCGAGCGGCGCCACGCGCAGAAAGGTTACGGCGGCACCGTAGAGCCGGCCGAGTTCACCGAACCCGACTACCACTTCACCTCCATGGCCGGCCTTGCCGATGCCGTTGCCGTCGCACGTAGCTGACCAGTTCACCGGATTGGGTCTAAGCCCACGCAAGACGGGCAGCCCGCCAACAGACGAAAAGGGGAATGACATGAACGACAATATCACCAATTGGACCAGATCCGACAACACCATGGTCGAAAACGCCATCCGTCGCGGCGCTACACGCCGTGAACTGCTGCAGATGATGCTCGCCGGTGGCGTTGCCCTCTCCTCCGGCAGTCTAGTGCTCGGCCGCGCCTCCCATGCTGTTGCCGCAACGCCGGTCTCCGGCGGCGCGCTCAAGGCGGCCGGCTGGTCGTCTTCGACTGCGGACACGCTCGACCCGGCCAAGGCATCGCTCTCCACCGACTATGTGCGCTGCTGCTCCTTCTACAACCGTCTCACCTTCCTCGATAAGAGCGGGACCCCGCAGATGGAGCTCGCCGAGGCGATCGAGTCCAAGGATGCCAAGACCTGGACGGTCAAACTGAGGAGCGGCGTCACCTTCCACGACGGCAAGCCGTTGACCGCCGACGACGTGGTCTTCTCGTTGAAACGCCATCTCGATCCATCCGTCGGTTCGAAGGTCGCGAAGATCGCCGCGCAGATGACCGGCTTCAAGGCCGCGGACAAGCAGACTGTCGAGATCACGCTCGCAAATCCGAACGCCGACCTGCCGACCATCCTGTCGATGCACCATTTCATGATCGTCGCCGATGGCACGACGGATTTTTCCAAGGGCAACGGCACCGGCGCATTCGTGAGAGAAGTCTTTGAGCCCGGCGTGCGCTCGGTCGGCATCAAGAACAAGAACTATTGGAAGTCCGGCCCGAACGTCGATTCCTTCGAGTACTTCGCGATCAGCGACGATAGCTCGCGCGTCAACGCACTGCTTTCGGGCGACATCCATCTCGCCGCTACGATCAACCCGCGCTCCATGCGCCTCGTCGAGGCCCAAGGCGACGGCTTCGTGCTTTCGAAAACCACCTCGGGCAACTACACCAACCTCAACATACGCATGGACTTGGAGCCCGGCAACAAGCGGGACTTCGTCGAAGGCATGAAGTACCTTGTCAACCGCGAGCAGATCGTCAAATCGGCGCTCCGTGGCCTCGGCGAACTCGGCAACGACCAGCCGGTTTCCCCGGCAAATTTCTACCACAATGCCGACCTGAAGCCGCGGGCGTTCGATCCGGAGAAGGCGAAGTTCCATTTCGAGAAGGCCGGTGTCCTTGGCCAGTCGATCCCTTTGATTGCTTCCGAGGCGGCAAACTCGTCGATCGATATGGCAATGATCATCCAGGCGTCCGCCGCCGAGATCGGACTGAAGCTCGACGTTCAGCGCGTACCGGCCGACGGCTATTGGGACAATTATTGGCTCAAGGCGCCGGTCCATTTCGGCAACATCAACCCGCGTCCGACACCGGACATCCTGTTCTCGCTGCTGTATACTTCGGACGCTCCGTGGAACGAGAGCCAGTACAAATCGGAGAAATTCGACAAGATGCTGATCGAGGCGCGCGGCTCGCTCGACCAGGAGAAGCGCAAGGCGATCTACAACGAGATGCAGGCCATGGTTGCCAGCGAAGCCGGCACCATCATCCCGGCCTATATCTCCAACGTCGACGCGATCACCGCCAAGCTCAAGGGCTTGGAAGCCAACCCGCTTGGCGGCCAGATGGGTTATGCTTTCGCGGAATATGTCTGGCTCGAAGCCTGATGAGGCGAACGGTCGGGCCTGCAGCCGCGCGGTTGCAGCTCCGACCCTTTTGGTTTGAAATCTCGAATGCCGAAAGGGAACGCGCGTGAACAACCGTGTCCTGTCACTCGTGTTGAGCAGATTGCTCATCGCCTTGGTCACGCTGGTGATCGTCTCCTTCGCCGTGTTCTTCGCGACGACGCTCTTGCCGGGAGACACAGCGACCATCCTGCTTGGCCAGGCCGCCACGCCGGAGGCAGTCGAAGGTCTGCGCAAGGCCATGCATCTTGACGACCCCGCGATCTTCCGTTTCCTGCGCTGGATCGTTGGTTTGCTGCAGGGCGACCTCGGCACCTCCTATGCCAATGAGATGCCGGTCGCGGATCTAATCGGCGGGCGCTTCATCAACACGCTGCAGCTCGCTGGCGTCACCGCGCTCTTTTCCGTGCCGATCGCGATGACGCTCGGCATCACAGCGGCGATGCTACGCGGCTCGCTGTACGACCGCGCCGTCACCGTTCTGACGATCGGCGTCATCTCCGTGCCGGAATTCATGATAGCGACCTCCGCGGTGCTGATCTTCGCAGTCTACCTGAAATGGCTGCCGGCGCTCGCCTTTGCGAACGAAGTCACGTCGCTGACAGACCTCCTGCGTATCTATGCCATGCCGGTGATCACCCTTACCTTCGTCATCTCGGCGCAAATGATCCGCATGACCCGGGCAGCGGTAATCGAGACGCTCAACACGCCCTATGTGGAGATGGCGTTGCTCAAGGGCGCCTCGCGGCCGCGCATCGTGTTTCGGCACGCGCTACCGAACGCTCTGGGCCCGATCGTCAACGCGGTCGCGCTTTCGCTCTCATACCTGCTCGGCGGCGTCATCATTGTCGAGACGATCTTCAACTATCCAGGTATTGCCAAGCTGATGGTCGACGCCGTCGCCACCCGCGACCTGCCGCTGATCCAGAGCTGCGCGATGATCTTCTGCCTCGGCTACCTGCTCTTGATCACGGCCGCCGATATCATAGCCATCCTTTCCAATCCGAGGCTCCGATGACAATGACCAGTTCTGAGACCAAGTCCGACCGGATTTCCGGAACCCGGCTCGGCTATCGCTTCAACATCATCGGCATGGTCGGTCTCTCGATCATCCTTTTCTGGGCGTTGATCGCGATCTTGGCGCCGCTGATCATCCCCTACCCTGTCGGCGAGATCGTCGACCTCGATTACTTCGGCCAGATGAGCCGCGACTTCTGGCTCGGCTCCGATTATCTCGGCCGCGACATGCTCTCGCGAATCCTGATGGGCGCCCGCTACACGGTCGGCATCTCGCTTGCGGCAGTTACGATCGCCTGCTTCAGCGGCGTGATGCTCGGCATGATCGCAGCGGTCGCCGGCGGCTGGCTCGACACGGTCCTGAGCCGCTTCCTCGACGCCCTCAACTCGATCCCGAGCAAGCTGTTCGGCCTTGTGGTCGTGGCTGCCGTCGGCTCCTCCATTCCCGTACTGATCCTGACGCTGTCGGTGATCTATATCCCCGGCGCGTACCGTTTCGCCCGCGCGCTTGCCGTCAACATCAACGCGATGGATTTCATCACCGTCGCCCGTATCCGAGGCGAAAACACCCTCTATCTGATCCGCTCGGAAATCCTGCCGAACATCGTCGGACCGGTACTTGCCGACCTCGGCATCCGCTTCGTCTTCATCGTTCTCCTGCTCTCCGGCCTCTCCTTCCTCGGACTTGGCGTCCAGCCGCCCTATGCCGACTGGGGGGCTCTCGTGCGCGAGAACATCGGCGGCCTGCCCTTTGGCGCACCGGCGGTGATGGCTCCCTCCTTTGCGATCGCCAGCCTCACCATCAGCGTCAACCTGCTGATCGACAACCTGCCAAAGAAGATCCGCGATCGGAGCGAATGATGGTCAATCTCGTAGAAATCCGCGACCTGAAGGTCGAAGCCACCACCGATTCGGGCCGTCGCGTCGAGATCATCAACGGCGTCAGCTTCGACATTGCCGAGGGCGAGATCGTGGCGCTGATCGGGGAAAGCGGCTCCGGCAAGACGACGATCGCGCTCACGCTGATGGGCCATGCCCGCCCCGGCTGTCGCATCTCCGGCGGCAGCGTCTCCGTCGCCGGAAAGGACATGGTGACGCTGAGCGAAAAGCAGCGCGCCAGGGTGCGCGGCACCGAGGTCACCTATGTTCCGCAATCAGCCGCCGCCGCATTCAACCCGGCCGCCACGATCATGGACCAGGTAATCGAGGTCACCCGAATTCATGGGCTTATGTCGGCCGACGAGGCGCGCCTCCGCGCTGTCGAGCTTTTCACGGCGTTGTCGCTGCCTGAGCCGGAAACGATCGGCAGCCGCTATCCGCACCAGGTTTCCGGTGGCCAGTTGCAGCGCCTTTCGGCCGCCATGGCGCTGATCGGCGACCCGAAGCTCGTCATCTTTGACGAGCCGACGACGGCGCTCGACGTGACGACACAGATCGAGGTGCTGCGCGCCTTCAAGTCGGTCATGAAGAAAGGCGGCATCGCCGGCGTTTATGTCTCGCACGACCTCGCCGTGGTCGCCCAGATCGCCGACCGCATCGTCGTCTTGAAGGGCGGAGAGACCAAGGAGATCGGCACCACCAAAGAGATCCTTAACGGCGCGAAGCACCCCTACACGCGGGAGCTGCTCGCCGCCTTCGAGCCGAAACCCCGAGGCGCTGCGGGCGCGGCAAAGAGTGGTCCGGCCCCGCTCCTCGAAATCGAAAATCTCGTAGCAGGCTACGGCCAGGCAAAGGCCGACGGCCTGCCCCTCGTGCGCGCCGTCGAGCATGTCAGTCTCAAGGTGGAGAAGGGGCGCAACCTGGGTATCATCGGCGAGTCGGGTTGCGGCAAGTCGACGCTCGCGCGCACCATCGCCGGCATATTGCCGGCCGCTGTCGGCAAGATCGTCTTCGACGGCAAGGAACTCGCTCGCAGCGCCCGCGCGCGCTCGCGCGATGAACTGCGCGAAATGCAGATCGTCTTCCAATATGCCGATACGGCGCTTAATCCGGCCAAATCCGTCGAGGACATCTTAGCCCGGCCGCTTAGCTTTTATCACGGCATGAATGCCAAGGCGCGCAGCGCACGCATTGACGAGCTGCTCGACATGGTGCGCCTGCCGCGCAACCTGCGCCATCGCCGCCCAGGGGAGCTCTCGGGCGGCCAGAAGCAGCGCGTCAACTTCGCCCGCGCACTCGCCGCCGAGCCGAAGCTGATCCTGTGCGACGAGATCACCTCTGCATTGGACACGGTGGTCGCAGCCGCCGTCATCGATCTCCTCAAGGAATTGCAGCGCGAGCTCGGTCTTTCCTACATCTTCATCAGCCATGACCTCTCCGTGGTAGAGGCGATCTGCGACGAGATCGTCGTGATGTATGGCGGTAGAAAGGTAGAGGAAATCACGCCGGCGAAGGTCAAGACACCGCAGCACCCCTATTCGCAGTTGCTCTTCTCGTCGGTGCCGAGGCTCGATCCCACGTGGCTCGATGGGCTCGAACAGGATCCGGAGCTCGTGCGAGCCTATTGCCGGCGCTGAGGCGCCGGCTCATCCCAACCTGCTGGCCATTGTCTCAGCTCGAAGGCGGACCGAAGGAGACGCGGACGACATCATGCTTTTTCGGGTGAGGCTCCCGAGGAGCGGGCCAAATCGCAAGCCCCGGCTCAGCAAGCCGGCACAAACCGATCCGAAGATCCTACATCCGAAACAGGCTGGTCAGTGGCATGTGCACCTTGACGATCGGCGACTTCAAGACGACGAAGCTGAAATACTTGTCGATGCCGACGTCCATGTCGGTGAGGCGCTCCATGATCGTCTGGTATTCGCCGATCCCGGCCGTGACGAATTTCAGCAGATAATCGTAGCCGCCGGACACCAGATGGCATTCGATCACGTGGTCGACCTTCTCGATCGCCGCAAGGAAGCGGGCAAAGTCGATCTGCCGGTGGTTCTTCAATGTGATCTCGGTGAAGACCGTTAGTGTCTGCCCCAACTTGCCGACGTTGATTTGTGCTGAATAACCCTCAATATAGCCCTCCGACTGCAGCTTCTTCACCCGCATGAGGCAGGGGCTCGGCGACAGGTTGACCAGTTCGGCGAGTTCGACATTGGTGATGCGGCCATTCTTCTGCAGTTCGTACAGAATTTTGATATCGATCCGGTCGAGTTTCATGACGCCCTTTCCCCTTGCTGAAGTGGCCAACGGGACAGCAGATTGTGCTGCGACTTTCCCAATGATGACCTTAACACACTGGAGAGACCTGTCGAATTCGTTTGGCACAACGGGTCAAAGCAGAAAGGGCGGCATTGCTCCCGCAAGACGGAATCTTCTGCTGCGCGCCAGCCGCAGTCCGGCAACGCCATTGCGCAATAGCCGCTAGACTGTGCTGGTAACGGAGGTCACGCCATGCCCGCACCGCTGAAACTCATCGACACAACGCCGCAGTTGCCCGAAGACGCCGATGCCGTGGTGATCGGCGCCGGCATTGTCGGCGTGTTTGCGGCCTACTATCTTGCCCGCCGCGGATTGAAGGTAGCCGTCGTCGAGAAGGGCCGGATCGGCGCGGAGCAGTCGAGCCGCAACTGGGGATGGTGCCGCCAGCAGAACCGTGACGCCCGCGAATTGCCAATGGCGACGAAGAGCCTCGATCTTTGGGAGCGTTTCGCCGCCGAGAGCGGCGAGGACACCGGCTTCCGACGCTGCGGGTTGTTCTACCTCAGCAATAGCGAAGAGGAACTGGCCGGGTGGGCCCGGTGGCGCGACTTTGCCCGCACGGCCGGCGTCACAACGCATATGCTCGACAGTGCCGAGGCGACCGAACGCGGCCGCGCCACCGGCAAGCCATGGAAGGGGGGCGTCTTTTCGCCGACCGACGGCACCGCCGATCCGGCAAGTGCAGCACCAGCGGTCGCGCGTGCGATCGTCAAGCTTGGTGGCACCGTGCATCAGTCCTGCGCCGCCCGCGGCATACAGACAGAAGGCGGTCGCCTTTCCGGTGTCGTCACCGAGCATGGCACCATCCGCACGAAGACGGCGATCCTTGCCGGCGGCGCCTGGGCCTCCTCCTTCTGCCGGCAGCTCGGCATCCGCTTTCCCCAGGCGACGGTCCGCTCGTCGATTCTTGCCGTCTCGCCAGGCGCCATCGGCCTTCCGGATGCGCTGCATACGGCCGCCGTTTCGGTGACGCGCCGCGGGGACGGCGGCTACACGCTCGCCATCAGCGGCCGCGGCCGTGTCGATCCGACGCCGCAGCAATTGCGTTTCGCGCCGCAGTTTCTGCCGATGTTCGCTCGGCGCTGGCGCAGCCTTGCACCCGGCGGCCTCGAAGGCTTCCGCTCCGGTCACGAGAGCCTGACTCACTGGCGCCTCGATGCCCCGACGCCAATGGAGCGCATGCGCATCCTTGATCCTGCCGTCGATAAGGAAACTATTCGCCTCACCCATTCGCGCGCGCTCGACCTCCTGCCCGACCTGAAGAACACCAGCATCACCGCCGCATGGGCGGGGTATATCGACAGCACGCCGGATGGTGTGCCCGGCATTGGCGAAATCGCCGCCATACCGGGGTTCATCCTCGCCGCCGGCTTCAGCGGGCATGGCTTCGGCATTGGTCCCGGCGCCGGTCACCTGATCGCCGACATCGTCACTGGTGACGAGCCAATCGTCGACCCCCGCGCCTACCATCCGGACCGCTTCCGAAAATCTGCCTGGGGTAAGGTGGCCGATTTCTAGGGAGGCGAGGCCCGAGGTGCCGTAGCGAAGACGCTGAAGTCGGGTCCGACTGCGACGATCCAGTCCTGGCGGCAAGCCACGAATGGCGCCTTTGGCGCGATAGCGCGTGACAGTCGGCCAGCGGCCTCCTGAGGTTCACGGAACCCAAATAGATGCTGGAGGAATCTATTGCCGGGACTGGTGTCGAACAGATCATCGGGTGGGGAGCGAACGGCTCGAGAACCGCGCGCTGATCGTTCTGCTTCCGGCCTGGCAGGGCTTTTGCTTCATTCTGCGCCTGTAGCAAGGACCAACGGACCAATTTCGGATGGCCGCCGTGAAGCAAAGCTTGTTGAATGCTGTGATCAAAGCGCGTTTCCAGTGCCGGTGACGGCCTGGACTTTGACACCATCGTCAAGCGGCCCCTGCGTCAAAATCCGGATCAGCATGAGGCGAGCTCTTTTTGCTCGCTGTCGGGACAGAACAAAAAGCGAATCCCGGAAAAGCGGACACGGGAGTACGTATATTCTAGTAAAAATGTAGAGACACTTTAATTTGGCGTCGTCTTATTCCGGAGGGTATGATGAAAATCACAAGACGAGCTTTCACTGCGGTGGTGGCAGGTGCCATCGCGACACCTTTGACGCATGTTCGACTGGCTGGCGCGGCTGACAAGGTCGTCCGTATCGGCTACCAGAAATATGGGACTCTGGTGCTTCTCAAGGGCAAAGGGACGCTGGAGAAGAAACTTGAATCCATCGACTACAAAGTTGAATGGACCGAGTTTCCGGGCGGTCCCCAGCTCCTCGAGGCCCTGAACGCTGGTGCTGTCGATTTCGGATCGACAGGCGAAACGCCGCCGATCTTCGCCCAGGCTGCCAACGCTCCGCTTGTCTACATCGCACACGAGCCGCCCGCCCCGCGCGGCGAAGCCATACTTGTCCCGAAGGATAGCCCCATAAAGTCTGTTGCGGACCTGAAGGGCAAGAAGGTCGCCTTCAACAAGGGCTCGAACGTGCATTACCTGCTCGTCAAGGCGCTCGAAGAAGCTGGCTTGTCGTATGAGGATGTGGATCCATCCTTCCTCGCCCCGGCCGACGGTCGCGCAGCCTTCGAAAAGGGCGCGGTGGACGCATGGGTCATCTGGGATCCCTTCCAGGCAGCTGCGGAAGTGGCGATCGAAGCGCGGGAGCTCAGAAACGGCGAGGGTATCGTTCCCAATCACCAGTTCTATCTCGGCACCAGGACGCTGGTCGACGGCCACGCCCAGGCGATCGATGTCTTGATCGACGCCATTTCTGAGATTGACGAATGGACTAAGTCCGACACGACGGCTGCGGCCGCAGAGCTATCACCATCGGTCGGCATCCCTGAACCTGTCCTCGTCAAGGCGCTCGAGCGTCAATCCTACGGGGTCAAGAACCTTGATGACTCTGTCGTCGCGCAGCAGCAAGACATCGCCGACACCTTTTTCAAACTCAAGCTTATTCCCAAGAAGGTGACGATTGCCGACGTTGTCCGCAAGGGCAAGGCCTGATACCCGGCGGCTGCACGTATCACCTCGACCGATGGATAAAAGAGTTCCGCTTCTGTCGGGACTCGCAGCCTTTCGGAAAAAGGTTGAAGGCCGCCAGCTGAGAGACGACTGTCAGATAATCGTATTTCCTGCGCGCTTACCCCAGCCTCTCAGCTCGATGGAACACATGTGCCAGTCACGTCTGCGAACGGCGCAAATCTTGTCGGTTGCCCGAGGCACGGATGGAACTGACCCGGACGAAACGCAGATGCATGTGTCCGATGAAGTACGATCCAGCGCTGATCGTCGCGATATTGACGGTCGCGAATGCAGCCGGTGGAGGAGAAACACTGTTCCCCCTCACCCGATAACCTCCTCATGGTCCTTCTGCGCCGCAGCCACCAGGGCGTGCGCATTGTCGAGGAGACCGATAGGTGCAGCATCTTCCAGCCAGCCGTTCGAAGACACCAACCACAACGCCTTCTGCCAGGCTGTCATGGATTGAGGAAGCGCCGCCAGAACCCGCTTTATGGTTGGGTGCGGTCGGCCGTCCTGGAACTGAAACGCCGGGAAAAACTCAGAGCCTCGATGCTGAACGGAAATGATTTCGCCATTCTTCTTCCAGCGAGGGGTCGGCCAGGATGGAGCCCGTGGGTCGTGGCAAAGTTGCCGCACGCGATCGAAAACGGCGCAGCCGTTCTCTTGCGGATGGCATTACACGCCGCAATGCGAAAGGAACCAGACGCGGATCTTCAGATCTTATTTTGTACCATTCAGTCGGCGCAAGTTCTTGCGCATACGTATTGCTGCATCGCAGCATTCGTGCTTTAGTTCGTTGTCCGAGCAAGGATATCGACATGCCCCAAGTAGCTCTCCAGTCGAAAACGCTCCCCACGGTTCTTGTTGTCGAGGCCAGCGCCGAATTGCGAGCAGCGATGCGGCGGGCGATCGAAATGGCCGGTCTGGCGGCCGTGGATGCCGCCGGCGGCGAGGAAGCTTTGCGCATCCTGGATCGCCGGAGCGACATCGACTTGGTCTTCACGGCGATAAACATGCCGGGCAGCGTAGATGGTGTAAATCTCGCCGTGAGGATCCATCGGCAATGGCCCGAACTCGCCATTGTCATTACGTCCGCCGTCGTGAGCTTGCGGCAGTCCTCGTTGCCCGAACGGTGCCGTTTTCTGAAGAAACCGTACAATAGCGCCGAGGCGATCAAGTGCTTCAGGTTCTTGCTGGGGTGTTGAAATGGCACAAACATTCCGACCATCGCCCATTTCACTCAGGAGTTTCTGCGCCTGAGAGAGCCTGCGTGTCCAGGGCAGCCTCAATTCCCGATCAAGACGCAAAGAATGTCACCGAACAGGCCGCTGGCCACACTTTTCTGAGAAGGTGGGGCTGTCCAGTCCCGTACAGCCGAGCTTGATCGAATCCTGAACAACAAAAAACCTGCTGAGACGACGAACCGACCTGATGATCGAAATGACTTCGTCGTTTCCAGCCCCTCACGCTCGCGGAGACCGAAAAGCAGCAACGATGGCGACGATTACAATGCGGGCGGCGGAAGCTTCGACCCCAGGAGTTGATCACCGGTCCCCGCGCTGGTGCCAGTTTCTAGAACGTCGCGGAACGATGCCGTGGACATTACACTGGCTTACGTCTTCGGAACCGGGGGCGCCAACTATTGAAGGGGTGGACGCCCCTTGAATGCGCGCAGGTGACAGCGGCCAACAGACCCTGCTCGACGGTCTTGAGCAATTGCAACCGATCCTTTGTGGGCAACGATTGCGGTCCCCGGCCGTTGCCGGCAGTGTCGGCGCCGAGACCTGCCGGCCATACACCGCCATCGGCGACACGGTAAATATCGGCTCGCGGCTGGAGGCCCCAACCCGTGACTGGAAAACCTCGATCCTCGTCAGCAGCGCGGTTCGTGACGCGGTTGAAGAGAGCTGCCTCGTTGGTGGAACGGACACTGAACGGTTACCGCGCCAACCATCCGCCGTCGACGGGCAGGACGATGCCGTGGACATAGTCGGATGCCTGTGATGCCAGGAAGACCGCTGCGCCGCCGAGTTGTGCGGGGTCACCCCAGTGGCCGGCCGGGATGCGGGCAAGGATGGCGGCGCTACGGTCCGCGTCCTCGCGCAGGGCCGTGGTGTTGTTGGTCACGAAATAGCCCGGCGCAATGGCATTGACATTGATGCCCTTGCCGGCCCATTCGCAGGCCAGCAACCTCGTCAATCCGGCAAGTCCGCTCTTTGAGGCCGTGTAGGAGGGAATGCGGATGCCGCCCTGGAAAGACAATAGCGAGGCGATGTTGATGATCTTGCCGCTGCCTCTTTCCATCATATGCCGGGCAGCAGCCTGCGACAGGAAGAAGACGCTCTTCAGGTTGATGTCCATGACCGCATCCCAATCGGCTTCCGTGAAGTCGATGGCATCGGCCCGGCGGATGATGCCGGCATTGTTGACCAGGATGTCGAGCTTGCCGAAGGTCGCAACCGCTTCGTCGACGATTGCCTTGACGGGCTCGATAAAACCGAGATCGGCCTTGATGGCGTGAAACCCTGCGCCGGTCTTGCGAACCGCGGCTTCGGTTTCGTCCATCGCCGAGCGGCCGACGGCAACGATTGAAGCGCCGGCGGTGGCCAGCGCCACGGCGATCGCCTGGCCAAGGCCCGTATTGGCACCGGTGACCACCGCCACCTGGCCGGAAAGGTCGAACATGGTCATGACAGGCTCACGTCAGGAATTCGGCGCGATGCGGCGTGAAGGTATCGATCAGCCGACCCTTTTCCAGCGCCTTGACCCCATGCACCAGGTTGGGAGGCACGATGAAGCTTCCACCCTGATAGAGGGTTTCGGTGCGGCCATCGATCGTCACCTCGAAACTGCCTTGCGCCACGTAGCTTGCCTGGATATGCGGGTGCGAGTGCTGCGCGCCGATGGCATCCTTCTCGAAGGCAACCTCCACCATCATCATCTCCGGCAGATAGGCCATGATGCGGCGGGTTACGCCCGGCTCCGGGCTGACCCACTCGGCACCCTCGGCCGATACGAAAAGATCACTCGCTGTCATCATCCACCTCACTTCAGATCTTCGATGGCGATGAGATCGACATCGGTGTAGTCGACATTGTCGCCGGCCATTGCCCAGATGAACGCATAGCTCGACGTGCCGGCCCCGGAATGGATCGACCAGCCGGGCGACAGGATGGCCTCCTCGTTCTTGACGATGAGGTGGCGTGTCTCCTCAGGCTCGCCCATCAGATGCAGGACGCGGGCCTTTTCCGGCAGATCGAAGTAGAGATAGGCCTCCATGCGCCGGTCATGCACATGGCAGGGCATGGTGTTCCACACCGAGCCCGCCGCAAGCGTCGTCATGCCGACGACGAGCTGGCAGGTCCTGGCGCCCTCCGGATGGATGAACTGGAAGATCGAGCGCTCATTGCTGGTCGCCTGAGAGCCAAGGTCGATACGCCTGGCATCGGATATGCCGATGCGTTTCGAGGCGTGACGGACATGCGCTGGCGCACTCAGAAGGTAGAACTTCGCCGGCTGTTCGGCCGAGACGGAGCAGAACGTTACCAAACTTCCCATCCCGGCATAGACCATGTCGCGGGCGCCGGCCTGAAACTCCTCGCCGTCGACGATAACGATGCCCGCACCGCCAATGTTGACTGCGATCAGCTCACGCCGGGCAAGAAGCGTGTCGGTTCCGGCAGGCTTGATCGTTTCCAGTGCCAGCGGGGCAGACGTCGGCATCGCGCCGCCGACGATCATGCGGTCGTAGTTGGTGTAGTGCAGCTGAATGCGCCCGGGCGCGAAGAGCGGCGGCAAGAGGAAATTCTCGCGCAGCTCGGCCGTGTTGAACCTTGCCGCCGTCTTCGGGTCGATCGCGAAGCGGTTGGTAAAATCGGTGTGGCCCATCATGCCCTCCCAGAACTCTTATTTAAAGTCATCATACATATCGATCACGGTGTGGCAACACACATCCTCCTGTTACATCAGCAACCGACCCAAGGAACACCGCATTAAATTATTGATTTTGCCTATCCCATTCGTTTTTAGCGCAGGACAGAATTCCTGTTGCGGCATTTTTTGTATGATGACTTTGAGCATAGTTGTCTCAATGAACCGCTCGCGATATGCTCAAGCATCTTTCACGGACATGATGACGCCCTTGAACACTGCGCCCCCTCCGGTCGATCTCAATTCATCCCGACGGCAGAAGCTCTCCGAACGGATTGCCGGTTCTCTTCGCCAGGATTTCCTTTCGGGCCAGGTCTCCCTTGGCCAGAAGTTGCCGACAGAGACCCAGCTCGCCGGAACTTTCGATGTCAGCAGAACCGTCATTCGCGAAGCAATCGCCGCCCTCGTCGCCGATGGACTACTGGAAACGAGGCAGGGCGCCGGCACCTTCGTGATCGGCCATCAGTCGTCCAGTCCGATCTTGAGGCAGGATAGATCAAGCAATGTATCGCACGCTCTGAACGTGCTTGAAGTTCGCATCGCGCTCGAGGCCGAAAGTGCGGCGCTGGCCGCAACCCGCAGAAATGCATCGCAGGAAGCACAGATCCAGGAGAGCTTTTTCGAATTCGATCGCCTCCTGCAGCTTGGCAAGCCGACGGGCCAGGCTGACTTTGCCTTCCACCGTTCCATTGCCGAGGCAACCAACAATCCTTTCTATGTCGAAGTTCTCGATGCGCTCGGCGAGCGTACCATCCCGTGCGACGTCAATTCGCCCTATGCCACCGAAGATGTGCTCTCGTTTAACTATCAGGCCGGATTGCAGAGAGAGCATCTTGCAATACTGAACGCAATTTCTGCAGGCGATGCAGCTGGCGCGCGCGATGCCATGCGCGCTCATCTCTCGGCAAGCCAGGAACGATATCGCGAACGCCTGCGGGATCGGCGAACGCGATATCAAAGCGTTGTCGAAGCGACCTAACGGACAACGGCGTTCAAACGTCCGGGTCGAATGGTGTCATCATGACCCTACGATACGTTCTGCATCCATCAAATGTGCCAATCGTTGCCCGCACTGGCTTCCGTGGCTGCGTGCACTGGACTATCCGCAAGAGCATACGCCCTGATATAGTCGATGTGCATTTCCGAACCATTTGCCAGACCGTTCGATGGCGTTCCAGCGGGGCCGCCAACAGCAAGATTGACCAGCATGTACATGGGATCGTGCATGTCCTCGGGTGTGTCGGTCTGGGCAACGGCGACATCGTCGAAGTACCAGGTGATGTGATCCTCGTCCCAGAGGACGCCATAGTTGTGGAAGCCTGCAGTGCTTGCCACTTTGACAGGAAAGGACGTCATCGTATGCGCGCCGCTGTGGTCGCTGTGTACTGTGACATTGACAGTGTTCGGGTCCTGCCCGCGCATCTCGACGACATCGAGTTCCGGCGGCCAGGATCCGTCCTCCGGAAGCAGCCAGAAGGCAGGCCAGACGCCCTGCTCTGTCGGCATATCGGCGCGGATTTCGAAGTAGCCATAGGTCTGGGCGAAGGATGAATGCGTGTTCAGAAGACCGGATGTGTAGTCGTAGCCGTTGATCTGCGACTGGATCGCCTGCGAGGCCGGTTCCGCTGAAATCGTCAATACGCCGTTGCTCACCGAGAACGGATTTGCCGCAGCGGTCGGCGTATAGGACGGGTTGATGTACCACTGAAGCTCACCATTCCCCGTCAACGTGCTACCGCGTTCTGGCGCCCACCAGAATTTCGCATCCCATGTCCCCTGATCTCCGCTGCGCAACGACAGGCTGTTGAACTCGTCGTCGAAGGTCAGCGCCAGGTGAGAACGGTCGAGCGTCAATTGGAATTGGCTCGCCTGCAGATCCGACGCCTCGGTATTGGCGAAGACGAGGCTCTCGCCCCCGCCGAGATCGAGCCGCAGATTGGCGCCCTCCTGAACGGTATGAGCCAGAACCTGCTGGAAGGACGAAAGCCCATAGCTGTTCAGCCGCACGGTATCGTCGCTGCTGAAATCGACGATCAGGTCGCTTCCGTTGCCCCGAGTGAAGAGGAATGTATCGGCCCCGCCTCCACCGATCAGCACGTCGTTGCCGGCGCCGCCGTCGATCGTCTGGCTTCCCGAGGCTCCGGAGATGATATTGTCCTGCGCGTTGCCGAAAGCATAGCGCCCGTTACCGGTGACAGTCAGGTTCTCGAAATTCTCAGGCAGCGTGTAGCTCATCCAGGTGTTGATCGTGTCGATCCCCGCTCCAGGCGCCTCCACCGCGCGATTTATGCTGGAATAGAGATAGTAGATGTCATCGCCGGTTCCGCCGTGCATGGTCACGTTGACGGAGCTGTCACCCCATATGGAATCGTTACCGGACGTTCCGTTCAGCACGGGGCCGGAGCCGGTCGCAGAAAACCATGCGGTCGAGGCGCCACTGTAAAACAGCGGTTGGCCGACGGCGTTTTGTATCGACTTTGCCATTATCAACTCCTTCGGGTCTTGATAGGTCTCAACGGTCTTGTTCCTCCCATGGCTGCAACTATTCCTCCCGAAATGCACGGGCCAGTTGGTCCGTGAACGGCTTTGCGAGATAACCGAGTGCTGTACGCTCGCCCGTCTCGATGAAGGCTTCGACGGGCATTCCGGCAACCGGTGTCAGCGCGCCAAGCCTTTGCCATTCGCTCTCGGGCACCGCGACCCGAAGCGTGTAGTAGGATTGACCAGAATGTGGGTCCGTCGTCAGGTCAGCGGATATCGACGCAACGCGTCCCCTCAGTTCCGGCGTCGTCCTGTAGCTGAACGCGGAGAACCGCAGGCCGACTTCCTTGCCAACCGCGACCTGGTCGACATCCTGTGGCGACAGCTTCAGTTCGGGCGTGAGCACATCATGATCGGGCACGATCTGCATGATGGCCTCGCCGGGCGAAATCACGGCCCCCGGCGCATGGACGGCGAGCTGGTGGACGATGCCGTCTTGCGGCGCCCTGAGGTCGACGTGTCGCAGCTCATCCTCTATCGCAACGCGGCGCTCGGCATATTCGCCGCTGTCGCCCTCGGCCTGCCTGAGCTGCTCGGATACCTCGCTTCGATGGTCGTCGCCCACCTGGATAATCTGCAGCTCTGTTTCGGCGATCTTGCCCTTGATTTCGGCTGTCGAGGCAACGAGGCTCCCGGCCTCTCCCGTCAAATCGGCCGCATCACGTTGCAAGGCATAGACCCGTGTTGCAGGAATGGCTCCCTGTCGAAGCAGCGGCTCAAGGCTTGCGAGCTCCTTGTCGATGATGCCTATCGCACGGCGCTTGCCGTCCTGCTGCGCTGTCAGACCTTCGGCCTGTTGCTCAAGCTGGCGTACGCGCTCGCGCAGTTGCGCCGTCCGTCCGCGAAGCGATGCGCGGCGGTCATCGAACAATCGCTGCTCAGCGCTCGTAAGGGCGGCAGCCTGAGCAGCGTCTGTGCCGCTGACGACCGCCGGAAATGCGATGGCATCGTGGCCGTCGCGCTCTGCTGCAAGCCTGGCGGATCGCGCCGCAAGCTCTCTCAGCCGTCGCGATATGATCGCAAGGTTTGCCTTCGTCTGCGTGTCGTCGAGATGAACGAGGATCTGGCCAGCCGTGACGCGATCACCGTTGCGAACAAAGACCTTCCCCACGGTGCCGCCTTTCTGGTGCTGCACCGGCTTGACGTAGCTGTCGATGACAAGTGTTCCCTGAGCGATCACTGCGCCGTTTATGCGGATCGCCGCGGCAAGCCCCCCAAGCACGCCGACAAGAAGGATGCCAGTTGCAAGAGCAAGCAAAGTGAGGCGGCGGATCGCCCGTTCTGTCGATGTAACGGCTGCTCTGATCATGACGAAAGCCCCTCGCCAGCGCGCAACAGTCGGACAAAGGAACCGGTAGCGGAGACTGGCTTTGGTCCCGTCTTGAGAACATCGCTCTTTTGACCGAACGCTTTGGCACGACCGCCGTCGAGAACCAGCACCTTGTCGACGACAGAAAGTGCGCTCGATCGGTGGGCGATGATCAACACCACCCCTTGCCGCGAGCGAATACCCTCGATCGCCTGCGCGAGCGCCAGCTCACCCTGAACGTCGAGATTGGAATTCGGTTCATCGAGGACAACGAGGAATGGATCGTCGTAGAGTGCCCTCGCCAACCCGATGCGCTGTCGCTGGCCCGCAGATAGCGCCGTTCCCTGCGCGCCGATCCGTGTGTCGAAGCCATCAGAAAAACCCACAATCATATCGTAGACGCCCGCGGCCCGGGCGGCAGCGATGATCAACTCCGAAGAGGCTTCCGGGTCAAACCGGGCGATGTTGTCGGCAATGGTGCCCTCGAACAAGGACACCTCTTGCGGCAGATAACCGATGTGGTGGCCGAGTGCTTCGGGTGTCCATTGTGAAAGCGACGCTCCGTCCAGCCTGATATCTCCGGCAAAGGCCGGCCACAGCCCGACGACACCGCGCGCCAGCGAAGACTTGCCCGAAGCGCTGGGCCCGATAATGCCAACTGCCTCACCCGCTTTGACCTCGAAAGACACGCCGCGAATGATTGGCATTTTCGAGCCCGGAGCTCCAAGGTGAAGGTTGTCCACCATCAATGATTGCCGCGGCGCCGGCAGCGCCACGTCGTGCAGCGTCTCCTGCGTGAGCCGGACCTCCCGGTCGAGCCGAGACCATGCTTGGCGCGCAGCTGCAAATCCTCGCCAATGTGCGATGGCAAGCTCGATCGGGGCGAGCGCACGGCTGACGAGAATGGAGCTTGCAATCATGATGCCGCCGGTTGCTTCCTGGCGAATGACCAGTATGGCGCCCACCGCCAGCACGGCGGACTGCAGCAACATGCGCGCCGACCGCGACAGCGCCGAAAGCGAGTTGACGAACGTTGCGGTGCGCAAGTGACTGTCGAGGTGGCGCCGGTTGACGTCTGCCCAGCGCGCCGAAAGCGCAGCCGCAAAGCCCATTCCGACGACCGCTTCGGAGTTGCGCCTCGCGGTTTCAGCAAATTCCATTCGCTCAGCCAGGATCGTGGCCGTCTCCCTTATGGGTTCGCGTGACTTGAGTTCGGCAAGCAGCGCCAGACCCGTCAAGATCAGGGCGCCTGCTGCGGCTGTGACGCCAATCCAGTGGTGAAACAGGAAGCAGAGCGCGAGATAGAAGGGCATCCAGGGCAAATCGAACAACGATCCCGGACCCGGGCCGGACAGGAATCCACGAACTGTATCGATATCGCGGATCGTCTGGAGACCATCTCCCGTCGACGGTTTGCGCGATGCTGACAAGGCGACTGAGAGAAAGGCACGCCCTGAGAACCGCTCGTCCACCGCCCGTCCGATCTGCCCTAAGAGCAGGGATCGCGTGAGATCAAGCAGCCACTGGAAGGTGAAGAGGGCCACAACGATGACCACCAAGCCGACGAGGGTCGGCAGGCTGCGGCTGGGAATGACGCGATCATAGACCTGTAGCATGAAGAACGAACCAGTGAGCGCCAGGACGTTGACAAGGCAACTGGTCACACCAAGTCCGAGAGCGCCTAAGCGCAACGACGAGAAGAGGCCAAAGAAAGATCGAGGCTGAGAAAGGGATCCGGTTTCAGACAAATGGGCTCCTTGGGGTCATAGCGCAGACGCACCGTGGCCGAAGCGTCGGCGACACGCGAAATCGAGATCGTTTGCCTAGACTGAGCCAAAAGGGACCGGATGACGACCGCAAACGGCGGTTTCTGTTCCACTTAACGCTAAGTCACCAAACGAGGTGTTAAGCGCTAAGTCGTATTCCAGTCACGTCGTTAAACGACTGTCTTGTTCCGAGCGCAAGCGCGTGATTGCTGCCCAATCGACCAGTTACTTGCGAGCGAACCTCAGCAATTGAATAAAATTGCGGTTGCATTTGCGCTTGGATTTGCGTTTCGGGCCGCGGGCTCGAGGGCGCGACAAGTCTCGCCGAGCACGATCCCGTTCAAATGATCTGCGTTATGCAGCTGATTGGCGATCAACAAACGCCTGCACCAAGCAAACGGACGAGTTGACCAGCATGGGACTAAGTATCGCGCTTAATCCCGAAGCCCTCGACTATCAAATTGCTGGCCGCGCCACGGACAGATGGCTGAGAACTCTGTTTAGGGTCAGAATCCGCCAAACAACATCGATTTGTGCCCCAGCGTCAGAACAACGGTCGCCACAATGCCGCCATAGATTTCGAGGCTATCTTGCTTGTAAAACAAGCGGATAGCGGAAATGAAACTCCTGGCTCTATTTGCAACAGCGCTTTTGCTCATTGCCTTTCAGGCTCAGGCCCAGATTTACGGACCGTATGACGACTACGGCGATTATGGCTACTACGACCCGTATGGGCTATATGGCCCCCCACCCGACTATGGCGAGCCAATGCCGGAGCGCCAACGCCGAACGAGGAGCGGCGGGGGAACAATTGTCATTGCCACGCGGGAGCACACGCTGGTCTATACGACGCCTCGCGGCGAGCAGCTCGCCTATCCGATTGCTGTCGGGCGCGAGGGAAAACAATGGTACGGTACGACACATGTCACGTCGAAGCGCAGGCATCCCGAGTGGCGGCCGACGGCGAGCATGCGCCGCAAGAACCCGAGGCTGCCCGTCGTTGTGAAGCCGGGGCCTTCCAATCCGCTCGGTACACGCGCCATTTATCTTGCCGACGGCTTGCTGCGTATCCACGGTACCAACGATCCATCTTCCATCGGCACCAACGCATCGAGCGGATGTTTTCGCATGTACCGCGAAGATGTCGAGGAGCTTTACGATATGGTCCGACCAGGAACCCGTGTGATCGTCCAGCGGTGATACTGCCGAACCCGCGTGCCGGCCACCTAGAACCTCGATCGCCAAGGGCTATGTCTGGCGTCTGGACGCTCTTTGCCAATGCCACCGCTGCAGGAGAGCGCCAACGCTGGAGCCGGCGTTTTCGTCATCAAAGTTTCATACGGGTCTGCCATGACCTGACAACGATGTCGAATCCAAATTCCGCCGAATTCTCTCCTGCGTCCTCCCGCATCTCACAAACTGCCTCTCCGCGCCTGGCGGCATTAGCCGAAGCTGTTCTTATCGCAGGCACCAAAGCGCGCTCATCGCTGCGCCGTCGCTTGGATGGCGAGTTGGTGGCAAAAGCGCCGAGGGATTATCAGACCGAGATCGACGTTGCCGTCGAGCAGATCATCGTCGATGAAATGAACAGGTCATTTCCCTCCTACGCGATCAAAGGCGAGGAAGCGGTTGGCAACCGGAATGCAAAGGATGGCGTGCCTGTCATCTACATCGATCCAATCGACGGGACGACAAATTTCGCCTGGGGCATCCCACATTTCGGCATGACGATCTCGATCGTCGAAGACGCTGAGATCGTCGCCGGCGTCGTCTATGACGCAATGCTGGATGAGCTCTTCAGTGCAGAGCTCGGCGGCGGATCGTACCTGAACGGCGAGCGGATCGGGTGCGTGAGTTCCAAGGGGATCGAAGACGTTCTCGTCGGGGCTGGCTTGCCGATTCCGGGCCAACTCAAGGCCGTGCCCGAGGACGTCTATTTCAACGCGCTCAAGCGGTTGATGGCAACCACCGCTGGCGTGCGTAGGCTTGGTTCAGCGGCATTATCGATCGCCTATGTCGCCTGTGGCCGCCTGGACGGCTTCTTCGAGGATGGTCTCTCGTTGCACGATTATGGCGCTTCCGCCTTGCTGGTGCGCGAAGCGGGTGGCGTGGTTTCCGCTTTCAATGGTGGGCCCGTCACCTCAAACGGAGACATCCTTGCTGGCAACCGGGTTCTACACCCCTGGCTCGTTGAAGGCTTTCAGGCCTGATCTTCCATCAGAAGCCGTTCCAGGCCGACCGGGTCATCCGTTGTGATCTGGTCAGCCTTCAGCTCGATAAGGCGCCTGACGCCCGGTAGGGCGGACGGAACGGCCGAGTTGATCGTGTAGGCGTCAACGACCCGCCCCGCATCATGAAAAGCACCGATCAGATCATAGCCGGCCTGATCGGCGAAGAGTACCAGGCGGTAATCGAGATAGATCATCCGTGCACGGGGCACGGCGCGTTGGGCGTCAGCAACGAAGCCTGCGAAATCGCGGGTTTCCATCAACCTTTCGATAGCGCCGCCGTGACATGGGTCGTAGCCGATTGCCATGTCAGGTACGGCCGTTGAAAGCCGCGCAACAGCAACCGAATCGCCGCCTGAAAGGATGACGGTGCCCGCGACCGGCGAAATGGCTGCCGTAAACGCGGCAAGGTCGACGTCGCGTATGGTGTTTGAACTCTCCTTGAGGTCAAGCTGCAACACAGCGCCAGCATCCCGGTTGATCTGAGCCAGAAGTTGCGCAAGATCGCCAAGCATCATGACCTTGTGCCCACTTGGCGCCCCGAAAGGATCCCGTAGATAAAGGCCACGCAAATAGGCCTCGGATGCCTCGCGAACCGGACCGGATCCTGTTGTCGCCGCGTCAAGGGTCTCGTCATGCAAAACAGCGAAGCCAACCCCGCCAAAGCGCACAAGATCGATCTCGACGCTGGCCCCGAGCTCCATACCTTCAACGATGCGCTCGCCTGTAAAGGATATATCACCGGCAAAACGGTGGCCGCGATGCCACTTCAGCCAGGTGCGATGCCCCGCTTTTTCAATTGCAACTCCACGGCCTTCAAGCATGCCCAAACACCCGATCGTTTTGTCGAGCCGATACGGGGGCGAATTCGTAAACAAGCCGATTTTCGCGGAACGCCCTGAAGGCCGCGGCCACTGGCTCCACGGGCGCGCCCTTTGTCCAGTTGCTGTCGCTCGATGTCATTACCTTCAGCCTTGTTCCGTCGGCGAGATCGACATCGACGATCTTATGGGTGCCAAAATCGATGCTGCGATGAACGATGCCGGTACCTGTCCCCTTCGTCGCGGCAAGCGACAGGGCTTCTGGCCGAATGGCAAGCACGACTTCGCCGTCTGCAACGGGAACCGGGAGCGCAAAGACTGCATGCTGGCTCAAACCGCCCTTCACAATCGCGCAAATGAAGTTCATCGAACCGATGAACCCGGCGACGAATTCCGTCTCTGGTTCTCGATAGATACGATCGGGCGGCCCGATCTGCTCGGTGCGGCCATCACGCATGACGACGATCCGGTCGGCGAGCGCCAGCGCCTCGTCCTGCCCGTGCGTGACGAAGAGCGTGGTAATGCCAAGCCGCTGCTGGATATCACGCACCTCCTCGCGCAACCGCTCGCGCAAGTGCTGGTCGAGGCTTGCGAAGGGTTCGTCGAGCAGAAGGATCTTGGGTTCGAGGACAAGCGAGCGGGCAAGCGCCACACGTTGCTGCTGACCACCAGACAGCTGCGTGGTCATGCGTTTGCCGTAGTCGGCAAGGCCGACGAGCGCCAGCGCCTGTTCGGCGCGTTCCCGGATCTCTCGTTTCGGCAGGCGGCGAAGCTTGAGACCGAACGCAATGTTGTTGAAGACGTCCATGTGCGTCCACAGTGCATGGCTCTGGAACACCATCCCTGTCGGCCGCTTTTCCGGCGGCATTGACGTAACATCCTTTGCATCGATCAGGATGCTTCCCGCAGTCGGCGCTTCGAAGCCGCCAATCATGCGCAACAGCGTCGACTTGCCTGAGCCGGAAGGACCAAGCAGGCAGACCAGTTCTCCGTCTTCGACATCGAGCGAGACATCGCGAACCGCATGGGAGGCGCCGAAGCTCTTCGAGACGCCCTTTATGGTCAAGCGTGCCATGTGAATCCTTTCCTGGCTTCATTCGCCGCAATGAGCCTCATGCTCCCAACCCCTTTGCAAAGGTTCCTGTGCCGACCACCCTGCGAGCAAACATGAGCGCCATGAAAGAGGGAACCCACAGCATCACGGAGAGCACGGCGCCGTATTGAACGACGATCTGATTGTTGATGAAGGTGACCATCAGCACCGGCATCGTTCGGATTTCCGGCGCTCCGATCAGCCATGCTCCTTCTGTTTCGTAGAACGTCCCGACAAAAGTCAACAAGACGGCCGCTACAATCGTCGGCGCCGCTTGCGGCAGCGTAATCGACCAGAAGACGCGCAAAGGGGCGGCGCCAGCATCGCGCGCTGCCTCCTCCATCCGGCGATCGACATTTTGGAAGGCAGCGACCGGAATCCAGATCATCAGCATCAAGGTTCCGACCAACTGGATCAGGACGACGCCCCAGAACGTGCTGATCAGCCCGATTTGCAGAAAGATGCCAGCAATTGCGACCAAGAGCCCGAATTTCGGAAATGCATGCGAGGCGAGGAACGACAGAAAAAGGACATTCCTGCCCGGAAACTTCATGCGCGCGAAGGCATAGGCGGCGGGAAGACAAATGACGGCGGAAAGAATTGTCACAGTGGTTGCCAAGCGCAGGCTAAGGAAAAGGGCCTCCCAGACATCGGTTCGCGACAATGTGAGCGACCAGTAGCGAAGTCCGAATTGTTGCGGGATCACGGAGGGGTAACGCCAGACTTCGCTGAAGGCCCAGGTTCCGACAACAAGGAGCGGCAAAGCAATAAAGAGCGTCAACAGCAATGCCAGCAAGGCGCCGATCCAATCCGCCTCCGCGACGGCAAGCCTTACAGGCTTCATCACACGCCTCCCCTGTTTCGGGCGATAGAGCGCACGTAGAAAATTCCGAATACGAGGCAAAAGCCGAAAGCGATGACAGCTTGCGTCAGGGCGTTGACCGGGTCGTTCATGTCCGAGAACGTCCGCTGCATGAAGGGACCCATCATCTCTGGCGACGCCGGCCCGAGAAGATAAGGGAGCGTGAAGGACGAGAAGATCCCGAGGATCGCAAAAGAGGTCGTGACGAGCAGCGAATTGCCCATTCGCGGCAGGATGATCGACAGGAAGACGCGTAGTGGCGCAGCACCGACATCGCGCGCTGCCTCGATTGAGCTCTTCGCAATATTGCCCAACCCCGCCGTGAGCATCAGGACCGTGAGTGGCAGGTTGTCCCAGACGAGCCCAATGACCGGTCCCCATGGCGTCAGATAGGGGGATGGCAGCTTTGGCAAACCGACCGCATTCAGCAGCACGTCGACGGCGCCGTTTGGACCAATGGTGCGGATGAGCGCGTAGGACAGGATGATCGACGGCACGAACATCGGGAAGATGGCGAGCCCTTGCACATAGGCGCAGAGCGGCCCCCGAGAAAAGCGGAGGTAGAGCGCGATCGGCAGACCGATTGCCAGCAGCAGCACGCCGCAAACCAGCGTCGTCCAAAGCGTGATCCAAAGATTGGCACGACTGTATTGGTCGCCGAAGAAGAAGCGGTAGGAGGCCAAGGAGAGCACCGATGCTCCGTCCGGCTGGGCGACGAAGACCGTGCTCGCCACCGCCGACAGGATCGGGTAGAGGATCAACCAAGCTAGAAGAAGCACAGGCAGGGCAACCAACGGAAGCCCCACCCAGCCCTGCCCACTCGCCGGCGCAGAAAGCCGCGCCAGCAGCGGAAGTGTCATGGACCTGCGCATCAGGTGCGGCTGATGCCCGGCGCGACGTTGCGATACCAGCCGTCGTTGATGGTGGTTTCCCAGTCACCAGCCGGGAAGGTAGGGATCGTCGCCGGAATGACGTCCGCATACTTCTGGCGCAGCTCATCCGAAATGTGATCCCAGGAGACGCCGGGGAAGCCGCCGATTTCGGTGATGATAGCTTCCTGCATCTCCTTGGTCAGCAGGAAAGCAGCAAGCTTCATCGCTGCGTCTTTGTTGGCGCCATTCGAAAACACCGTCATGCGAGAAAAGCCACCGCAGAGCGCCAGGTCACCCAGCTGGACGAGGCCGGTGGTTTCCGGCAGGACGCCCTGCGAAATCGCTTGCAAGACCTGGTCGGACCAGACTGGCGTCATTGTTACGACGCCTTGCGCAAGAAGCTGGATCGACTGCGTGTTTCCGGCCGTATAGGCGCCCTTTTCGTAAAGCGAGGGCGCCAGATCGTTAAGAAGCGCCCAGGCTGGCGTCAATGCCTGGTTGGCGTAGTCGGCTGTGAAGTTGTCGATCGTGAACTTCTTCGGGTCACGGCCGTTGGCTTCATGAATAGCGCGGCGCACGAAGTTTCCGCCGGAACCGCCCTTATCGGGGCGGTTGTAGATGAACTGGCCCGGATTGGCCTTGATCCACGCCGACAGTTGCTCCCAGCTCTTCGGAGCATCCTTCGGATCGAGCTTGGTCTTGTCATAGGCGAGCAGCACCTGCGATCCGCGATAAGGAAGAGAATACTTGCTGTCGACTGCCAACGGGTTGACGTGGTCAAACCCTTCGATGTTCTGCGCGGAGAACTCCACCCATAGACCGGCCTCCGCGCCAGCTGGTGGAAGGCGAGGATCAAAATGCTCAAAGATATCGGCTTGCGGATCCGTCTTCGTATTTAGCGCCGCAAGGGCGCGGTCTGCAATCGCGCGCAAGCCAGTGTTGTCACCGGCGTCGGTGATTTTCACGACCAGATCCGGATGAGCCTTTTCGAAAGCCGGGCGAACGATGTTATTCCAGAAATCGATGATGTTCGCGTCCGATCCGCTGTAGAGATCGATCGTCGTTGTCGCGGCCGATGCAAGGCGTGGCAGCATCAGCATGCCCGCGGCTGCGGTGGTGGTGACAAGGAAATCGCGTCTGTTCATAAGCCCTCTCCATTGGCTCGGATGTAGAAGGCCGTGCTACGCCTCGAGCGTAACAGAGTCATGACAGCAGGGCGATCTCAGCGATAAATTGCACAGCTGTGCAATCCATTGTCGCGATGGCGGATGGGTGAAGCCGATTAGACATCGGTCCAGTTGGAAAAAGCTGCTGCCTGGCCTCGCGACCTGCCGCGCTCATCAAGCAACTGCCAGACAATTCCATTCTCCATCCAGAAGTGCTTTCCAGACTTGGTGACGCGCAGGCCCCGGTAGTCGGCGACATAGCCTTGACGTTCGACGGCATCGAGAAGCAATTGGCGTTCTTTTCGATCCGGAGCCTCGGCAGACAAGCGCGACGGCAGCTTCGTGAACTCATCCCACGTATATTCGAAACGCGTCTGGGCGGCGATATTGGCATAAATGAAGCGCGGATCAGGATCCGTATTGTGGACCAGAACGACAAAAGGCGCTTCACGATAGAGCCAGCCGGGCCCCTGCCCCGGTTGAACAAGCGCCTTGCCGACGAGCCGGTGAAAGCTACCGGTCAACAGCTTGAAGAACTCCAAGTCCGCAGCCAGATCGACTGGTTCAGGCAGCTTGCTTTCCATTCTTCATTCCACCATCTGCAGATAATCGACGAAGATCATCGTCGAGCAAAATGCTAAGACCACCGAAGGGGCAGGACCACCACACGCCAAAGTGTGATCCGACAAGGATTCTAGGCGTCAAATAGCGACGAAGGCAACTCAACGGTTATTCGGCTCGGTCCTGCGAGGCGCGTTGCCACAGCTTCTCGCAGCAGGGCAAAGCGGAGTTCCAACGCAGTGATCTCCGGTGACCTTGGCAGCATGGCCAATTCAGCTGCGAAAAGATCAAACTCCCTTCCCAGGGCGGTCTCATCAAAAGGTGGGTTCACGTGCTCACGACCGATAGATTGCTTGAAGACGCACTCAACCATGGACTTACAACGAGCGCTCAGACTGCGCTCAACCCGCGTGTAGACATGCTCAATATCCAATTAACAAGCTTGCGCAGTGTAGAAAACTGGCACGAGCGACGGCGCGCCTGCTCGCAACCCTTCTCTGCTGATATAGCTCCCAATAAATAGCACGGATCCCAACAATCTACAGCGCGGTCTTTGGAGCTCGCTGAACACCCATCCCTTGCCTAGCCGCGGAGTTTGTCCGGCCACCAATGGCTGGCCAGAACGGCGTAGGTTAGTGGAGTTAGGTCTCGCTGCGCGCCGCAAGGGTTCATGTTCTCGCCGGCAGGTACGGCGCGGCTGGGTACCCCACCCGCGCATGGGCTCGCAAACCGGAGCTTCGGGCAGTAAAGGTTCGTTGCGCAAGCACGACACTTACGGTCCCGTTCGATATCATACAAAGAAGGGGGGACGTAAGCAGAGGCGACGACCGCGATCTGTCAGTTCAAGCACCGCCGAGATTGCCACCGGACAACTGCTGGAAACGCGCAGGCACATCTTCGACCCTGACAAACTGCTCGTGGCTCTTCAGAAATTGCCTGAAACGCTCCTGCGCGACGGCGACTGGACGTTCCCTGCAGGCGGCTTCTCGGACAACTTTCACGACCGTTTCGTAGGTCTGATCTCGCTTGCTGGTCGGCCATTCATCGAGAAAATCGAACACGTCGTCCAGGCCCGCGATTTCCTGGATAAAGTGCTTACGTTGCGCAAAAATCGGCGCATCAAACAAGTCAAGTGCCACTCTATCTCTCCCTGGTTGGGCTTGTTTGGCAAATAGGAGTTATTGGCCGCCTATTGGAGCTCAAAGTCCCCTGCTGATAGCGCAAAGCGTTTCGGCATTCAGTGCGAAGTGATCGCACGTCGCTCATCACACGCCAGGTGCTCTATAATCGCGCGCCGGATTTCGGTAACCGTGTCGAAGAGCCTGTTGTCCAGGTCGATGACATTGAACCGGACAGCGATGAACTTGAGGCGGTTTTCGACAGGAACCGCGATCCCAACTTCCTGACCGTTAAATACGACAGCTTGCTTTTGCATAACAAACCTCTGGCACGCCACACGGGAGCACCATCTTAGAAAAGTGGAAAACGGATTTACGACGCGTCAGTTTGCCGTCGTAGGTCGGTATCGGATCAAGACGCGATCACGCACCCGCTGCACCATTGCGAAGAAACGAAGTCGGACAAACAACGTCACCATCCTCCCTCAAGCGGGGTCAAACCACGGCTGAGTATCGTCGGCAAGGACCTGCATTTCGGAACTCTTCTGCAAAAACGTAGTCGAGAAAATTCGAGCAAGCAACTGATTTTTGTTATTATTTAGCGTTCTGAATCGTATGACAATTACCGCAGGTGCGAAGTGAAAAATGACGTACGTTCGTCCGATCTTATCTTCGCAAGGTTTGACGTTCTCCGCCATAGAAGGCGTCAACCACCAAGGATGCGTTCGTTCGTGCTGGTTTTGGCTACTTATTCATTGGAGGCTCTAGCGTCGCTGCGCCGGACCGGCTCTCCGGCTTCGACGTTGTCAACCTCGGAAGGCGAAAATGAATGCTCTCGCGCGCGACACTGGCGTGTGGTGCGGCGCGTCGACTGTTCGACGGATCGGGCGGACCTGTCGAGCGAAGTCGCTGTTCACGCGGCTCCCGTGCAGCGCATTCGGGACCGCAGCGGTTTTTGGTCAGCAGCCCTTTCATCAACTAAGCCAGCGGCCGCACAAGGCACACTGAGCAAGCGCTCCGTCGGCGGGGCGGGTCTCTCAACGAAGACCGTCGATCCTCAAGGGCAAAGCGGCAGAAAACCAGGAGCCGTTCGCGGCGGTGTTGTCATGCGTCGATTCACGTGTGCCGGTGGAGCTTGTGTTTGACCAGAGCATCGGTCACCTCGTCGTCGTACGTGTCGCAGGGAAATGGTCACACCGGAAATCACCGTCAGCCTCGGATACGGCATTGCTGTTCTTGGAACCAAACGTCTCATGTGTTTTGGCCACAACAGTTGTGCTTCACCGTCTCAACGAACTTACGTCATGGTGAATGGAAAGATCCATTTTAACGTACAAATTCGCGTTACAATCAGGAGGCCACGATGCTTGCTTTCAAAGACATGACTGCAGATATTGAAGAGCCCAATGATGCGCGGATGAATTTCCGGACGAAGAAACGGATCAAGAAGGCTATTCAGCGTGCGGCCGCGCTCTCGGGCGTCGATGACTCTGCGTTCACGATCAACGCGGCATATCAGTCCGCCATGGCGACCATTGCAGCTCATGAAGTGACAGTATTGTCGTCGGCAGACTATAAGGCGTTTTTTGACGCACTCGACAGTCCTCCTGCGCCGACGAACAAGCTGAAAGATGCCTTCAAACGTCATGCCGAGACTGTAGTATCTAAGTAATGGCAGACGAGGAAGTTTCCAAACGTGTCATCGAACCGCTCGATCCTACAAAGCACGATCGGGCGGCTTTTTCTTACGGTATCGGCCAGGTTGACAACTTTTTCAAGAAGACCGCTAACAAGCTGTCAAAGGCCGACAACCTCCGCGTCTACGTGATGACCGACGACGATGGAAAGACCGTAATTGGCTTTTATGCCATCAACACGCATTCCATCCACTACAGCGAACTGCCCGAAAAATACGCCAAGACGCGCCCGAACCACGGAAACATTCCGGCAGCCTATATCTCGATGATAGGACGGGACGAAAGGTACAAAGGCGGCGGGTTTGGCGGAGACCTCCTTGTCGATTGCCTCAAGCGAATCGCCGGGATCGCAGAGCAAATCGGAACGGCAGTCGTCTTGTTGGACGTGCTTGATTGTGGCGACCCCGAGAAAACCAAGCGCCGGATCGCTCTCTATACCGGATACGGTCTCCAGCCTCTGGCATCGAATCCGATGCGCATGTTCCTGCCAGTCGGGACGATCAAGCGGCTCTTAGAATAGCGATGGCTGCTGCCGATTTCCGCTGCCACTCGACGCGGCAATCCTCGCAGCTGGATTAACGGCCCAATTACCGTTGTCAACCAGCTTCAGAAGGCCAAGACATCAGCCCGAGGCCCAGCCCGTGCGGCGTAGGAACAGCCACACGCACCGCGCGGCGGCGGCTGCTTCCCGACTGCTTGCGGGTTCAACGGGCGTTAGCTAAACACTCCCAAGCACCAACATCCCAATGGCAATCCAGAACAGCGCACACACTTCTGCCGCCACCAAGTAACCAATTGCGCGATCACTCATTAATGTCCCCTCCTCAGACGACCTTTCAAATACGTCTACTCCACCAAGACGTGTCTCTTTCGCCATGCAATGTCCCGCGCTCGCAGCAGTTCGACGTACCTGCGCCGAAGGATCGGAATGTCAATGTCGCCTTTTGCCCACTCCTCCAACCAACTTTCGAATTCAGCGGATCCCTCCAGGGGCAGCCCGACCTCTTTGGCACGGTTGAATGCCCTGGCGATAATTGCGCGCCGACCTTCAATTGACATCGCATTCCCTCAAAATAGGACGCCCGTGCCCGCAAACTAGTTGTCAAATGCTTTGCGGCACCAGCAAACGTGACGCGATATCGTGCATAACGCAACGATTTTATTTAAGACGGCACTAAAGTGCAGCCATCCGTCAAACATGGCGGAGTGCAATTTCCCTTCTTCGCTTTGCACAACGGGCAGCGAGTAGGCGCGTTGCTAGAGGAACGACCGCGACACCTTGGCGAAGGCTCAGAACAAGCTCTATTCTTTCAGGACCTCCCCAAGGTTGCTCGACCGACCACTCTCTTTTCCAAGGGCCTTGACGAAATCAGAGCCTTCACCGGACAGCAGAAACGCAGTGTCATCGTGAAACCCACTGCAGCGGTCGGGGCCGACATGCCGTTGCATTTTCTTGGTTGAGAAAGGCGCCTCGTCATCGCGCTCTGCCAACACCCATGCGCTTGGCTGAGCAGCGAAGATTTGATCATTGATGCTTGTCACGAAACGAAGATGAGAACTGCTTATCTTGAAGGCCCCGAATGCGAGGCGTATCGTCCGTTTGTTGCCCGCTCTAGGGCACTGCTCATCATTCTTGAGCCCTGCTCTCTGCAGGGCTCTCTTTTTCAGCCGGCTTTGCGCACCTTCGCCGCGTCATCCGGCAAGACCTGAAGACCTGCCTCGTGGGCGGCTACAACGAATGCCGCTCGAGCACTTGCCGCGTCCGTATAGAATTCCAAGGCTTCCAAAGTCGACATGAGTGCGTGATGGAAGGATGGAACATTGGACCAATCCCATTTGCTGCTTAGGAGAATGGCGGCGAGGTCCTCGACTGTATCAGCATGCCGATAGCGGCCGGTGTTGCCTTCAAATCCAACGTCCATCGGGCTGATAAAAACAGGAATCTCGCCGGCCATCTCCTAAACCCCTTGACACCAGAGAATCCAGTAAATGGAAAAGCGATTCGTTTCGTCCAGTGCCGTTGCGCAACATCGCGCTTGACGACATGCCAAGATGGAAACAAAATGAGAATATTCAGTCGGAAGTTCTCATGACCCATGCGGAACAAGTCATTGCGAATGCCCTGGCAGTGGTTGCCAGCATCCGGTCCGAGCGGGAGCGAGATGCCGAAAGGCGAAAGCGAGTCTTCGGCAAACTCGATGTCAGCCGCCCGCTACCGACAATCCGGGGCAGCAGCTCACGCTTGACCTTCAGTCACCGCAGCTGACTTGAAGCGGAGTTTCGGACAGGCTTTTGTCGGGCGACGGATTCATGTCCGGAGAAATCTGAGCAATGAATAGGATATTCGGCAGCCCCGGCACCGCGGTTACCGTTCAACGCGACGAGGCTCTTGGCACGCTTGAGTGACGCGCTCTGTGCGTTGTGGTAGCGCGCCGATTTCCATCATCGCCACGATGCCCGGCATGAACTCCAGCTCGCTGATGGTGTCTTCCCTGTCGACCCCAGGCCGAGGGGCATGTGCAGATCGCAGATGCCGGGCGCCGTCGATTCTTCCCAGATACGACTTGTAGAGGGCCTCTGCGAGGCCGAAGGCACCGGCTCCTTGATACCTTGGGGTGGGGTCACCCGACGGTCGGCAAGCAAAGGCGCCGACCTTACCCGTTCCTTATTCCGTATGAATTTTGCTCCCGCGCACTCCAATCATGGCGCGCGAGAACTCGCTATTGCGTACGACTTTATGCTGCACGGACACATCGCCCGAGTAACAACGCAACCGATGAAACGCTCAAGTCACAGCAGCTTCTCAAGCGTTATCGGCAGGTCGCGGACGCGTTTTCCGGTTGCGTGAAAGACGGCATTGGCGATTGCCGGCGCGACACCGACGATACCGACCTCGCCAACGCCTTTGCCTCCCAGAACCGAGGCATTGAGGTCGGGGACGCCAACCGAGACAACCTGGATGGGCGGGATGTCGGCATTCGTCGCAACGAGGTAGTCACCGAGATTGTTATTGATGACTCGTCCGTTGCGCGGATCGACCAAACCTTCTTCGAGCAGCGCTTGACCGATCCCCATGATGATGCCGCCGCGCCATTGGCTTTCGGCGAGCTTGGGGTTGTAGATCCTGCCGCAATCGAATGCCGAGACCATTCGAGACACGCGGATCGTGCCGAAGTCTTCGTCCACCTTGACCTCGACGAAATGCGCGCACCAACTGTGCATGGAGAATTCGCCCGCGGTCGGCCCTTGGATGCTTCCCATGGTCGTCCAGGCCTTCTTGTGACCCTCCGGCCCCTGCTCTCCTTCTGGAAGGGTGTTTCGCCGGGTCTCGATGCTGTCGCGACCAAGGGCCGTCATGAGTTCCGAAATGGAGACGGACAGTCCCCCATCGCGGGGCACAGAGATCCGGCCATCCGCGACCAATAGCGTATTGGCGCCCGTATCGCGGAAGGGCGAGGAGCCGTCGTTGAGAGCAAGTTCGATCAGTTCGTCGCGAGCAGCCGATGCCGCCTTGTGAACGGCTCCGGTGATGGCGCCGGCAAGCATCGAGCCGCCAGCGACCGTGGCGCCAGGAAGCGATGAATCGCCAAGTCGGACATTGATGCTTTCCGCGGGAACGCCGAGCACCTCGGCGGCGGTCTGAGCGAGGATCGTATAGGTACCCTGCCCCATGTCGATTGCGCCGCTGACGACTTCCACAGAGCCATCGGCGAGGATCCGGATCAGTGCCTCGCTGGATGCGCGCAGAACGGGGAATGTGCCGCACGCGACGCCCCAGCCGATCAGTTGCCTGCCATCTCGCATCGAGCGCGGGGCAAAGCTGCGGTGTGACCAACCGAACGCCTTACCGCCCTCGGAAAGCGCCTCGCGCAGCCGGCGGGTCGACCACGGCTTGCCTGATTGCGGATCACGCTCCGCGTAATTGCGAAGCCTGAGTTCAACCGGATCGATCCCGACCGCATAGGCAAGCTCATCCATGGCGCATTCGAGGCCGAAGGTACTGGGGTTCTTGCCAGGCGCACGCAGGGCTCCAGGCATGACCGTGTTCACCCGCACGAGGCCGTGTTTCGCGCTGAAATTTTCCACGGCATACATCAATGGGGTCGCCGCGCTTGTCTGCTCGGGAAAATCCGCATAGGTGGCGGTCTCGCTGGCACCCTCATGTACGATCGATTGCAGCACGCCATCGGCATTGGCGCCGAGCGCGATCGTTTGTCTTGTCGCGGCGCGGCCGCCAAAAGCGGTGAACGTCTGCGGGCGCGTTAGAGCGAGCTTCACCGGCCGGCCAAGCTTGCGGGCTGCGGCCGTTGCGATAGCGCCATAGGCGTAGGCTGTGGCCTTGGAACCGAAGCCCCCACCGATAAACGGCGAGACAATACGAACATTCTCATATGGCAGCCCGTACCACTCGGCATAGGTGCGAGCCATCCCGTGCGTCCACTGGCTGGGTTCCCAGATGGTCAGTTGGTCGCCTTCCCACTTCGCAACGAGGCCATGCGGCTCGATCGCCACGTGATATTCGCGCGGCGTTCGGTATTCGGCCTCGATGCGGACCGGCGAAGTGGCGAGCGCGGTCTCTGCGTCGCCCCAAGTCACCGTAAGCGCATCGAGCGGCCTTTCCTCACCCGCCTTGGGATCATCGAAGTCAACGATCGCCGACACCTCCTCATAGGTGACGTCGACCAGCCGGGCAGCTTCGGCAGCCTGCTCCAGCGTTTCACAGATCACGGCAGCGACCGCCTGGCCGTTGAAGGCGATATCGTTGGACAGAGGATAGTAAGGCTGGTTCTCCGGCCGGTTTCCGTACCAGTCGGAAGCCGTCTTCAAGCCGAGTTCGACATCGGGTGTCAGCACCAACAGCGTACCGGGCGCCGCTTGCGCCTTTGTCGCGTCAACCTTCACAACCCGACCCGCGGCGATCCGGCTCGGCACGAGGACCGCGTAGACCAGACCCTCGACCGGTTGTTCCAAAGCATATGTCGCTGCGCCGGTGATTTTCAGCCTTCCATCGAAGCGCGAGAGGCGACCGCCGATCGTACCGTCAGAGGCATCGCCGCGTTTGCGGGGTTCCATGATGGTCATGCGTGACCTCCCATATTCAGAATGGCGCGCGCAACGACACGCGGCGCAAGTTCGATCTTGTAACGATTGCCGCCGTCAGCAACGGCGCCTTCCATGGCCAATCGGCTTGCTTTCTCGACTGTGCCGGCATCGAGGACCTTGCCGATCAGCGCCTTCTCGACCGAGCGTGCGCGCCACGGCTTGGTGGCAACGCCACCCAAGGCGACGCGGATGTCGCGGATCGTCTTGCCGTCCGCCTCCAACTCCAGCCCGACGGCTGCGCTTGCGGCAGCGAACTCATAGGACTGCCGATCGCGAACCTTGAGGTAGGTCGAGGTCCTGGCGACCGGCGACGCAGGAATGTTGATGGCCATCACCATCTCGCCACGCTCAAGGAGCGTTTCACGTTCTGGTGTGTCGCCGGGAAGCACGAAGAAGTCTTCCGCCGTGACTTCGCGGTCACTGAGATCGATCGTTGCCTCCAGGGCTACCAGTGCAACGGCAAGATCACCCGGATAGGAGGCAATGCAGGCCCCGCTGGTGCCAAGCACCGCGTGATTGCGCGTCACACCACCAATCGCAGAGCAACCGGAGCCGGGATTACGCTTGTTACACGCGGAAAACGTTCCGGGATCGCGGAAGTAGGGACAGCGCGTCCGCTGCAGAAGATTACCGCCGATCGTCGCCATGTTGCGCAACTGCGGAGATGCTGCCAGCAAAAGCGACTGCGAAATGGCGGGATAATTTGCCCGGATCCCCGGGCTACCGGCCACATCTTCCATTTTCGCAAGCGCACCGATCGTAACGCCATCGGCATCGGCCAAAATCTGCGACATCCCGGCAAGGTGAGTGATGTCGATAACGGAATCGGGCTCGACAACACCGCATTTGGCAAGATCGAGAAGCGTCGTACCACCGGCGAGCAGCATCGCGCCTGATTGCAGGGCATGCTGGCGGGCATCGTCGAGCGAGCCAGCTCGGAAGTAGATGAAGTCCCTCATCATGCCATCTCCGCCGCTTCGCGCACTGCCGTCACGATGTGATTATAGGCACCGCACCGACAGAGATTGCCGGCCATGTATTCTCGGATCTCTTCGTCCGAGCCGACCCGCCCCTCACGGATGCAGGCAACGGCCGACATGATCTGGCCAGGTGTGCAATAGCCGCATTGGAAGGCGTCGTGCTCCAGGAAGGCCGCCTGGACCGGATGCAGGTCGCCGTTTTCGGCCGCAAGCCCTTCAATCGTCGTGATGTTCCGCCCTTCAACCTGTGCGGCAAGCGTCAGACAGGCAAGCACGCGCTTGCCGTCGACATGGACGGTGCATGCACCGCATTGTCCCTGGTCGCAGCCTTTCTTTGTTCCGGTAAGACCCAGTTGCTCACGCAACGCATCGAGTAGCGTCGTGCGCGGATCGACATCGAGCTCATGCTGCCCTGCGTTGATGTCCAAGGAGAGATGAACCGTTCGTGTCATGATAAGCTCCTGCTATCGTCACGAGATTGGAGGTCGAAATCCAAAAAAAGAGGTGGCGGCTCAGGATCAGCGCGCTAGCTAAGCTCATGGGAAGCAAGCCTGGGCACGTTTGAACATGACATCCTGCCCCGTTCTGGATTAAGAGGTAAAAGGCACTCCATAAAAACGGAGGAGCCTCCGTTTAATCTAGTGACTTGCCGCCGAGCGTCAAGTCCTGAATGTGCTTGGAGCTTATTTTGGCCTCGGCCCCGCCGAAGACGGAACCGTCCACACCACCGCCAATGCGCGCGGATGCACGCCGCAATCGCGAGAAACTCGTCGACGTTGCAGCAGCCGCCTTTGCGGAGGCAGGCGTCGAAACTTCGCTGGAAGACATTGCCCGCAGGGCCGGCGTCGGCATCGGCACGCTCTACCGGCATTTTCCGACGCGTGAGCATCTGGTTGAGGTGGTCTACCGCCGTGAGTTGGAAAGCCTAGCGGCTGCCGCGAGGCAACTGGCGGCAAGCCATGCGCCTGATGTTGCACTCGAAGAATGGATGCGCCGCTTTGTTGGTTATATCGCCGCCAAGCGCGGGATGGCGACCAGCCTGAAGATCCTGATGGACTCCAATGCCTCTTTGTTTGCTGAAGGCAGCGGCCTTTTGCGAGGTGCCGTCGACGGGCTGCTCAAGGCAGCCGCTGAGCAAGGCCTCATTCGAAGCGATATCGATACGACGGACCTTCTGCATGCCCTTTCGAGTATCTATTCGCTGCCGGCGTCCCCGGAATGGCGGGATCGCTCGAACCGGCTTATCGGCTTGTTGATGGACGGGCTGCGGACACAGAAATAGTCGCCTCACTCTCCGTGAGACGACGTGGCACCGCCTGATTGCATATGTGCTCTCTCGAGGCAAAAAAGAAGCGGCGCTCTTGGCGCCGCTCTCGTCTTTCAGGCCGCCCGAACGCTCGCGCCCAGCGGAATTTCCACATCGATTTCGAGGATCGACATATGCTCGTCGCGATCCATCGTCACCCGAACTCTTTCGCTATCGACCTGCACATGCTTGGCGATAACGGCGAGGATTTCCTCGCGCAGCAAGGATACGAGGTCGGACCCTGCCGAGACACGCTCATGCGCGAGCAGCACCTGTAGACGTTCGCGGGCCGCCGGCGCGGTCCTCTGTTTGCCAAAGAAGCTGAAGATGCTCATGCAGCGGCCCTCCGTCCGAAGATCTTGCCGAAGATGCCCCGCTTCTCTCCCGGGATGGTGACCGGCAGCTCTTCGCCGGCCAATCTGCGCGCAGCATCGAAATAAGCCATGGCAGGTGCGCTGCGGCTGTCGGCCAGGGTGACTGGGGCACCGATATTGGACGCACGCAGCACATCCGTGCTTTCAGGAATGATGCCGAGCAGTGGAATGGAGAGGATCTCCAGCACGTCATCGACTTTCAGCATATCGCCGCGTTCAGCACGGTTGGGGTCGTAACGCGTCAGGAGCAGATGTTTTTCCATCCGTTCGCCACGTTCGGCCTTCGCAGTCTTCGAGTCGAGCAACCCGATGATGCGATCGGAATCACGGACCGAAGAGACTTCGGGATTGGTGACGACCACGGCGATGTCGGCGTGGCGCATGGCGAGCGTTGCGCCACGTTCGATCCCGGCGGGGCTATCGCAGATGATCCAGTCGAAATGACGCTTCAGATCGTTGATCACACGCTCGACACCCTCAGCCGTGAGGTTGTCCTTGTCACGCGTTTGCGAAGCCGGCAACAGGAAGAGTGTCTCCAGCCGCTTGTCGCGGATCAGCGCCTGAGAAAGCTTGGCGTCGCCCTGGATGACATTGATAAGGTCGTAAACGACTCTGCGCTCAGCGCCCATGACGAGATCGAGATTGCGCAGGCCGACATCGAAGTCGACCACGGCCACCTTCTCGTTCCTCTGTGCTAAGGCCGCTCCGAGGGCTGCAGTGGATGTGGTCTTGCCCACTCCGCCCTTGCCCGAAGTGACGACGATGACTTTCCCCATCTTTCTCTCCTGTGTGATAGCCAGCTTCGGGCCTAGATAAGTTTCTCTGCCTTGATCGAGTCGCCTTCCAGCCAGAGCTGGACGGCCTGTCCGCGCAGGTGCGGCGCTATGTCTTCCGCCATCTTGTAGATACCGTCGATCGCGACCAGTTCGGCTTCAAGCTTGCGGCAGAAGATGCGCGCCGACGTATTCCCGACTGATCCCGCCATCGCGCGCCCCCTGAGCGTGCCGTAGACATGAACCGAGCCCCCGGCGATAATTTCCGAACCGGATGCGACGGAGCCGATGACCGTGACATCGCCTTCCGGAAAAATCAGCGACTGACCCGAGCGAATCGGCTCGCGAATGACGATCGACTGCAGCGCCGGCCGTGTCTCGACGGCCGCTGACTGCGTGCGAACATCGATGACCGGTTCCTGCTGCGGAACCTCGAAGTCCGAGACCGGGCGCCCGCCCTTGAGAGCCGGCGGCATCCCAGGCCCGATCAGCGAAGGCCGGCAGCCCTCGATGCCCATGATACTGACGTTGCGCTGCGCCAACTCAGCGATCAAACCCTTGAGCTGCGCCCGGTCAATCTCCAGGTCGCTGACATCAAGGACGACCGGTCGCCCCAGGAAGAAGCCGGCGGAGCGCGCGGCAAGATCGTCTAGTCTTACGAGCCAGTCATCGAAGGGAAGATCTGGCGAAAGCATGACCGCCAGGAAAGAGCGGCCCTTGATGCGGATCGAGCGAGCGTCTGTTAGCACTTTGGTCATCTAGGTTAAGAAATCGTTGAACATTTCTATGTCTGATTTGGTTAACAAATGGTTAATTTCCGATGCCCGGATCGTTAACAAATCTGAGTTCGCGCACACCCAAAACTCGCAGCTGAGCGTCGGGTTAGCGCTCGATGTTCGATGCGATTCCATTTGCTCGTCGGGGGGGGGTGAGGGCGACGGCTACCAGGGTGTCCGTGATGAATCGATCGGTTTTTTGATCGAATTCAGCCTGGAGAACTCAGACTAAAAACTTTGTGCTTTTCGTCACAGATATAGATACTTGATGAGTATCCGGGATACGCCTATATTGGTCCCATGTAGGGGCTTTCACTATGTCTGCAAAAGAACGCATCAAGAAGTACCGAGAAACTGGAGGAGCATCCGATCTCGTGAGGGTGGAGGTTCTCGTTCCCAAAGCACGCAGAGATGAGATCGTGAGTGTCGCGGCAGAATTGCGCTCTGCGCATCGGGCTGAAAAGAGGCGTCTTGTGGAATTTATCAGGATTGCTACCGAGAGGTATGGGCTGAGAGTTTTCGATAACATCGACATCGAAAAGCTGAACGATCTTCCGCAGAAGGCGCGAGTTGTCGCCAACGCCCTTATGGAGCGCGGTGATGCGCGAGCTTATGCGATGGGACGAAAAATGGTCGTCCAGCTAGGAGATGGGCGCTGATGGCACTGACACAGATCCAAAAAGAAATCATGGCCTCCATCGCCGGGAACAGATCTGACACCAGCTACATTGCTGGCGGCCTGGTCTTAAATATGGATTGGCCACGAATGTCCGATGACATTGACATCTTTCATGATACCGACGAGGAAATTGGGGTTTCTGCGGATACTGATATCGCGAAATTAGAGGCTGACGGCTTCAAAGTCTCGATCGAAGTCAACATCTACGGTTGCGTTGAAGCAAGTGTAAGGCGCGGCGGGGAACGCACCCTTGTCCAATGGATGAGCGAGACCCGGACACGCTTCTTTCCACTTGTCAGAGATGATGAATGGGGAGCCCGTCTACACCCTGCAGATCTTGCCGTGAACAAGGTGATCGCTGCCTCTACGCGGACGAAGGCTCGCGACTACGTCGATCTGCTGATGATCGAAAACCACATGTGCCCGCTAGGGCCAGTAATTATGGCCGCGGCAGGCAAACCTCCTTACTTCTCGCCATTGCGTATAATCGATGAGATTCGGCATAAAGCCTTGTCCGTCACGAATGAGGACTACACGACGGTTCGTGGCCTACCTTCTGATTGGACTGCCGCAATGATCCGGGACGAACTCATTATTGCTCTGGACCGCGCAGAGAACTACCTGCGCAATGCGCCTCCCGAACTCGTAGGGATATTGGCCATAGACACTGCGGGCGTTCCGTTGGAGGTCTATGACCTCAACACCGCTGGGATCGGATATCGGAAAGCGACCTCTGAGCCTGAAGTGACGCCAGATTTGCCTGAAGCAGGCAGCCGCTGGGAGGATAAAGCCTAACTCGGCATGAGTGGGTGCTGTGGACTTCTCACTCCTATCGCCTGGTGGCAGTTGCTAATTCCGGAGTTCTCCTCGTTCGGCCCTTCGTTCGCGCCAGAGCTGCGACCAGCTTACAATGGGATCTCCACCCACAAGAGTGTGCCCATGCTGGCGCACCAACAAAGCAACGCTCGAGCGGGCCTTGATCTCTTGGTCTTCTGGAGGTCTTAGCGACCGTAAACCAGGCGCTTGATATCGCCACGGGTGACGCCGATGTCCTTCAGTGCTGCGTCGTCGAGTCTGGAAAGATCCCGGTATGCCTTACGGAGCTGAAGGAACTCTCCGATCCTGTTGCCGATTTTCATGTCATATCTCCTTGTGCGTTGCACAATTATATAGCTCATTGCTTCCTCAATGAGCACTTCGAAAACCGCATAAGAGGCATCTCGAATTTGCAATCTCGACATGCAGGTTGAGAAGAAGCACGCGGGGCAAGGCACTTGGCGTCTCGCGTCCGATTTGCCGGCACCTCACCGCCCGACTCAGCACCCGTCAGACCAACGCGAGCCAATCAGCGAACCAGAACGAGCATTTCGAATTGATTCTTCGCAATTGCGCGCTACGGCGAAATGAACGTTTCACCCTACTGCTTTTTTCTCTCAAAACTGAAACGCAGTCCTTCTTAAATCGCACTAAACTCATCAGAGATCAGAGATTTAGGAGAATCGACGATGGCGCAGGCAACAGCGGTTCTATTGCGTGGCAGGAACGCACCCGATGAGGGAATCGACTGGCAACGCGTTACCTACCTTCTGCACCTCTCGCGAATTCTTGACGAGATGGAGGAGACGCGGCTCGTCCCGGAGAAGAAGGTCCTCTATCAATTCTCCGCCCGTGGCCATGACATGGCGCAGATCATGCTCGGCTTGCAACTCACGAACCACCACGACGCCACCTGCGGCTATTACCGGTCGCGCCCGCTGCTTCTTTCGCTCGGCGTTGATCCGGCCGATGCGCTCGGTTCCGCCATGGGTCGCGCCGGCGGCTATTCCGATGGCCGCGATATCGGCGTGGTCTTCAACTATCCGAACCGCAACGGCGCTTCAGCTCTGCCGATGTGCGGCGGTGTCGGAGCTCAATACACCCCGACGGCGGGCTGGGCCCAAGCGCTGCAATATTACGCAACGGTGCTTCAGGAGCATGACTATCGTGATGCGATCGCTGTCGTGCTTGGCGGCGACGGTTCGGTCGCATCGAACGGTTTCTGGTCTGCGCTGACGATTGCCACGACGCAGTCGCTGCCGATGTTGTTTTACGTCGAGGATAACGGCTTCGGAATCTCGGTCCCTTCCGACATGCAGACGCCTGGCGGAAACATCGCGGCCAATCTCGCAAGCTGGCGCGGCCTGACGATCTTTGAAGGCGATGGGTGCGATCCCGCAGCGGTGGCGCGATTGACGCAGCAGGCAGTCGGCTTCGTCCGCGAGCGTAGAATGCCGGCACTTTTGCGGCTTACTGTTCCCCGATTGGAGGGGCACAGCTTCCAGGACACCCAGTCGTATAAGAGCGAGGCGCTGGTCAAAGCGGAGTGGGCTCGCGATCCGCTACCACGCCTGCGAGACTACCTGGTTCCCGCAGTGATGAGCTCGGACGAGTGGGAAGCCTGCCGGCTTGAGGCTGAGGGCACGGCAGAAAAAGCGCGCGCCGAGGCCGAGGACCGGGTTGTTGCCGCTCCCGAAACGGTCACCCGCCATGTCTTCTTCGACGGCGAAATGCAGGCGATGGGTGGTCAGCATTGCGACGGCTATCGTGCCCCGGAATGCACCGACGAGGCGGCACCGGACGGCCAGCGTATCAATATGGTCACGGCGATCAGGCGTACGCTCGATCACGAATTGACGATCAACGAGCGTGTGGTGCTGTTCGGCGAGGACATTGGCCCGAAGGGCGGCGTTCATGCGGTCACGCTGGGACTGCAAGACAAGTTCGGCAAGGAACGGGTCTTTGACACATCGCTCTCGGAGGAAGGCATCGTCGGCCGCGCCGTCGGGATGGCGCTTGCGGGTCTCGTTCCCGTTCCTGAAATTCAGTTCCGCAAATATGCCGAGCCCGCGACCGAACAGATCAATGATTGCGGCACGATCCGCTGGCGCACCAACAACCGGTTCGCCGCACCTGTTGTCCTGCGCATGCCGGGCGGTTTTTTCAAATGTGGCGATCCTTGGCACAGCCAGACGAACGAGGTCGCCTTTGTCCACCAGCCGGGCTGGAAGGTCGCCGTGCCCTCGAATGCGGAAGATGCCGTCGGGTTGCTGCGCACCGCCTTGCGCGGCAACGATCCTGTCATCTTCTTCGAGCACCGCGCCATGCTCGATCATCCGTGGGCACGACGCCCTTACCCGGGTGACAACTACGCCCTGCCCTTTGGCAAGGCACGCTTTACGCGCAAGGGCGATGCGATCACGATCGTCACCTGGGGCGCCATGGTTCCCCGCTGCGAGGAGGCGGCGGAAGGCATCTCTGCTGATGTCATCGATCTTCGCACGTTGATGCCCTTCGACCGCGCAAGCGTCGTTTCCTCCGTCCGTCGCACGCGACGGTGTCTCATCGTCCATGAGGATCTTGGAACCGGTGGCTTCGGCGCGGAAATTGCCGCCATCGTTGCCGACGAGGCCTTCATGGATCTCGACGCACCGGTCTCGCGATTGACGATGCCGGATATCCCAAGCCCGCACAATCCGGCCTTACTCGACTGGGCGGTGCCGTCAGTTGACCGCATCAGGCAGAAGATCACGACGCTCGTGGAGTACTAAGACATGGTTGATTTCGCCGAAGTCCTCGTCCCCGTCGAACAGGAGGGCACGAAGGCAGTTGTCCGCAACTGGCTGAAGCAACTGGGAGAGGCGGTTGCTTTGGACGATCCACTTGTCGAGCTTGAAACGGACAAGGTCACGCAGGAGATTTCCGCACCCGCGGCCGGAATCCTCGACGAGATCGTCATGGCATCAGGTGCGGATGCCGAGCCCGGCGCGGTTCTCTGCCGCATTCGTCTGAGGGCAAGCACTGCCGGAGAGGACCATGCGCCGGAGGCTCCACCCTTGCCACCGGGCGAGACTGGCAGTGAGAGCGGCGACCGCTTCTCGCCGGCAGTTCGCAGTGCTGGCGAGCAATACGGCATCGACCCGGCTGAGGTCGTCGGCACCGGCAGGGATGGACGTGTTACGCGTATGGACATGGATGCGGCGTTCGCGCTGAAACAGAAGATCGAGCGCGATGAGATGCCATCGTCCGTCAGGACCCCGATCAGCCCCGATCCAGGCGTGCTCGCCCGCGATCAGATCACTCACCGCTCGCACATGGTTGCTCACACTCCCATGCGGCTTTCCATCGCGCGGCACATGCTGGAATCGGTTACGACTGCCCCACATGTCACGGCGATCTTCGAGGCCGATTTCAGCGCGATCATCAAGCATCGCGACAAGAGCAAGGCGGCATTTGCCGCCGACGGCATCAATCTTTCCTATACGGCCTATATCATCGCCGCCTGCGTCGCGGCGATGCGGGCTGTGCCTGAAATCAATGGCCGTTGGCATGACGATCATTTGGAGGTCTTCAACGATATCAACATCGGCGTCGGCATGGCGCTTGGCGACAAGGGCTTGGTCGTTCCGGTCATTCCGCAAGTCCAGGATCTCTCGCTGGCTGCGATTGCTGCCAGACTTCAGGACCTGACCATGCGTGGGCGCGCCGGCGGCCTCACCAAAGCCGATATGCGCGGCGGTACCTTCACGATCTCAAACCACGGGGTGTCAGGCTCCCTGATCGCTGCACCCATCATCATCAATCAGCCGCAATCGGCGATCCTTGGCGTAGGAAAAATGGAAAAGCGTGTTGTCGTGCGAGAGGTCGATGGCGTCGATACCATCCAGATCCGACCAATGACCTATGTGTCCTTGACGATCGATCATCGCGCGCTGGACGCTCATCAGACAAACGCCTGGCTGACGCGTTTCGTCGAAGCCCTCGAAGGCTGGCCGGCATAGCGCCGGCGGCCCCGCAAAGGAATGGGGCACCGTGAGGCGCCCCTTTGCTATCATTTGGCGTTGCGGATCGTCAGCGCCGGATTATGCGCAAAGAAATTGTGCGGCTCGATATGGATCGTTTTCCATTCGGTCGACATCACGGGCCAATCCTCCATGCGCGGGATATGGTGGAAGCCGGCCGTGAACCAGGTCACGATATCCTTGCCCATCAGCGGCTTGTTGGCCTTGACCCATTCCGGCAGCGTATCCGCGCCATCGCTCTGCATCGCATACTTGCCGCCCGCATACTGCTGATCGATGTTGTAGACGGTGTTCCAGACCGAATACTCGATGTAGGCGTTGCGCTTCATCGGCGGATCCTTGGCAAAGTCGAACGGGCCGTAGGCAACGTCGCCATGATGGATCATCCAGCCCGGCTCTTGGCCGAGATAGCCTTCGCGGGAGGGATCGGAAATCATGAAGTAGCGCGGCTTCATCGCCGACAGTTGATAGCGCGCCTCCATCTCGGTCTTCGGCATCGTGTGCTGCACCGTCCACATCGAGCGCCGCGGGTTCTTCGCGTCGACCTTGGCCGGAACGATATCCATCGTCCCGAAATGGTTGTCCGGCTGATCGACGTCGAAATCGATGCGGAAATTGAAGTAGTGGTCATGGTTTGCCGCCACCAGGTTCGGTGCGATCAGCGTTCCATGAGCCGTGTCTTCCGCGGCCGTCGGATCGTTCATCGAGGTCGATGCAACGCCCTTTACTGCGTCCAGACCCGTTGCCCCGATCATGATCCTGATCTGACCGTCCTGCTGCAGGCGATAGTCGATCAGATAGTCATAGTTTCCGACTTCGGAGGCAGTGCGCACGACCAGTTCCGTCGCTGGACGGCCCTCGGCCGGGATCGGCTTTTCCGGGGTCTGTGCGAAGACTTCGAAATGGCGCCATGCCGGATCGCCGATGCTGCGCTCGAAGACGCAGATTGCGTTCGGAATGGTCAGCGGATTGCCCTTGTCGTCGGCAATCGTTGCGGGCAGGAAGGTCGCATAGTCGGGGCAATCGACACCAGAGCGCAGCGGGCTCAGGAACAAGCCGAAGCCATACTCCCCGCTGTCCATATAGGTACGCCAATACCAGCCTTCTGTCGGGTCCATGTAAGGTACGAACACCTCGGACAGATGCGACTGGTAGATCACCGAACGCCACTTGCCCCCATCCTTCACGTCGAGGTTGGAGACGACGAGGCCGGGGCGCTTGTCAACGCGGAAGTTCATCCGCCACATATCCCATTCGAGGTGGCTGCCGGTGATCTTGTAGTTCGGGCCGCCGGGCTGGGAGAGCTTCGCAGGGTTGATCTCGGGGCGCAGCGGCTCGCGCTCGGCAACTTCCTTCTCGGTGTAACCCCAGTTGTCCTTGGGGCCGTCGATCACACCGGTGTCGATGACGCGAAGGACTTCCTTCTTACCGATATCGTAAACGGCAAACAGGCCCTCGATGGGCTTTGCGTAGAAGTTCGATCCCTCGGGCACCTTGTAGCAGGGCACCTTCATCAGACGCGAGTTCTCGTATTCATCGGTGAAGAAGTTGCCAGCAGTCAACGGCAAGCAGAAAGCCTGTTCCGGCGTCAGACCACGCTTCTTCAGGCCGGCGATCATGTCGGGATTGGCAAGCGCACCTTGAAGAGCGTCCATGAACTCGGCGAACAGCACCATCGGCTGCCCTTTGATCGGCGTCGTGCTCTCAACCGTGCCCTTGGTGATGTTGACGACTGCCTCCTTGAACCCCTGCGGGCTCGTCAACTGGACCTTCGCCTCGCGGTCGATCTGGTCGTCGCCTTCCTTCCAGGAGAGAACCTCCTCCTTGGTGGGTTCCTTGAGCTCGATCAGCGGATAAAGCGTATTGTCGTCGACCACTTTCTGGTCGCGCAGGATCTTGTTGATCTTCTGATATTCCTCTGCCGTCAGCCCATCCAACGGATGAGCGATAGCAGCTGGCGCGCCAAGCGCCAGAAGCAAGCCGGCCGAAGCCAGATATCGCTTTATATTCATTGCATCCTCCCTATTGCATGCCTTCACTGATCAAGCGAATACCACCTGGATATTCGTGTATTCCTGCAGCCCTTCCTCGGCGAATTCGACGCCGAACCCGGAAGCCTTCACGCCGCCGAACGGGGCGTTCGGCTGAATGGCGCCATGCTTGTTGATCCAGACCGAACCGCACTCCATGCGGCTGGCAACCACCTTCGCGGCTGAGATGTCGGACGACCAGACGGAGCCTCCGAGGCCATTGGCGCTGTCGTTTGCAAGTGTAATTGCCTCGTCGACGTTGCTGTATTTGATGACAGGAAGCGCAGGACCGAACTGTTCCTCGTCGACAAGCGGATCGCCGTTCTTCAAACCAGCAATGATGGTCGGCGGAAAGAAAAGTCCCTCGCCCGGCTCACCGCCCAGCAACACCGCTCCTCGCTCTTTGGCATCCTTAACGAGACGCGAGAGCTTTTCGAACTGCATGCGGTTCTGCACGGGGCCGAGAACGCTGCCCTCCTCCATGCCGTCGCCGACAGGAATGTTGCGCGCGTAGGCGACAAGGGCATCGCAGACGGCATCGTGGATCGACTCATGGACATAAAGGCGCTTCATCGCCGCGCAGGTCTGGCCGTTGTTGATGAAAGCGCCCCAGAACAGGCCCTCGGCAATTGCCTGCGGATCGGCATCGGGCAGGACGATCCCGGCATCGTTGCCGCCGAGTTCGAGCGTCAGGCGCTTCATCGTCTCTGCGGCAGAGCGCATGACTTTCTGGCCTGTGGCACACGAGCCCGTAAACACGATCTTGCTGATGTCGGGATGGGCCGACATTGCCGCACCGATGTTGAACTCGCCGTCGTCGCCGGTCACGACATTCAGTACGCCGGGCGGCAGCACCTCGTTCATGATTTCAACCAGGCGAAGTGTCGCAAGCGGCGTCAGCGGCGACGGCTTGATGACGACGGTGTTGCCGGTTCGCAGAGCCGGCATGACGTGCCATATGGCGATCATGACCGGGAAGTTCCACGGGGTGATCGAGCCGACGACGCCGAGCGGCTTGCGATGAAGTTCGATACGCCCTTCGCTGTTGTCCTGGAGGATTTTCGGCGGCAGCGACAGCGCGGTCGTATAGCCTGCCCAGGCAACGGCGCCACCCAGCTCCCAGCGCGAGCCGAGCCCGTTCAGCGGCTTGCCCTGCTCGAGTGTGACGAGCCGCGCGAGTTCGTCGGCGTGTGCTTCAATGTGGGCGGTAGCGGCCGCACAGGCGGCTTGCAATTCCTGCTCGCTTCTGGCCGACCATGCGGGAAAAGCTGCCTTGGCGGCAGCAACGGCAGCGTTGAGCTCTGCAGCGCCCATGTTTGGCGCACGGCCAACTTCGCCTCCCGTGGCCGGGTTGACCACGCTGAAACTGCGCTCGCCGGCCATCGGCTTTCCGTCGATCGTGGCGCTATGGATCGTCATTCTCACCTCCTCCGAATGAGGTCCCGACCATCGGACAGGACTGGAAGCGGAGACTAGGCGATAACAGGCATCAGGACTTGGACTGAGCCGTCTGCATCTATGGACAAATCCGTCAGTGGCGGCGCGCAAAAACGCCCGGTGCGGAGCCGTATTTCTTTCGGAACTCGCGATAGAAATAGGAAAGATCGTTGAAGCCGGCGTCGTAGGCGACTGCGGCAATCCCGTCGGTCGGCTTGGTGGCACGCGGCTGCGTCAGCGTTGCATGCGCAAGTTCCAGCCGACGGCTGAGCAGCCGATGGCCTGGCGTCTCGCCAAGCAGACGGAAGTGTCGCTGCAACATGCGCTCCGAAACATTGAGCCGCCTTGCCAACTCGCCGGGCCCGAACGTCGGATCGGCACGGTGCCGATCAATCATGGCGAGCGCTCGCGACAGCAGGGTTTCGCTGGGTCCCGCAGCTTCGGCTGTCTTAGTACTGTGAAGGTAGGCGCCCAAAAGCGACAACATCGCCTCGCCGAGCTGCGCCGACGCTCCAGGCTCTGTGAGCATCTTGGTAATCACGGCCCGCATTGCCAACCAAAGGGGATCGTCCCGACTGATGGCGACGCCATCGGTACAGGCCTTGCCAAACCGATGAAGCATCTCGGCGCGTGGCATATGGACCGACAACTGGCTGGAGCGCTCACCGTCATAGACGAACGACGACGGCCGAACGGAATCGACAAGGAACATGTCTCCCGGGGCAAGCCGGGCTGAACGCTCGCCCTGCTCCACGCGACAGTGCCCCTCGTCCTGGATCAGCAGGAACAGATGCTCACCGGGGTCCTGCCGGATTGATTTCATCCCACGCTGCACGTGGCGGGCATCAAGTGCGACGATCGCAGTATCGAAAAGCCCCATACGACGCGTTGCCACATCGCCGGCCATCACATTGGTGCGGGCCATCGGTTCAACGTCGAATGCACCGCAAACTTTCCGGATTTCCTCCTGCAGAACCTCTACGGCCACCGGCTTGTGGACCGGCGTTACCAGCGACTGCATTCTCCCCTCCCTGGCTCCTGCAGACTTCACTTAAGCGTTCCTGTCGTATCGCATCCTATTCCGAATTGATACAGGTCGTCCATCAGCACATTCTCACGTGCGTATCGGATGCCGGTCGGTCAAGGCGCTTCAGGAATGCGTCAACGCAGCGTCTCGCTCGAGGCGTTCGGAACCCACTCGAGGATGACACACAGCGGACGAGTGGAGACACCTGCAGCTATAAGTTCCAGAACCAGGACTTGCCGATCTCAGCCGAAGCCTCCTCCGGCGTGATCCCGATGTCCTGAAGCTGATCCCTCGTCAGCTCCGCGATTGTTCGCCGGCTGCGACGTTTCTCCAAGCGCCAGGACAGAAACGCCAGTGCGCGTCTCAGAGCGCTTCGCAGCGCGGCGGCGTCGCTTTTCCAATCCAGTTCCTTCCCGACGTCGGTCGACATTTCACTCTCCTGTCATCAGCGATCCACCGTGCGATCAGCAGAACGCCAATAGGATAAGGCTGGCGAATACATCGAAGGAAGGTTATCATACTTATACAAAGCATAGGGATTTTTTATGATACTCAACCTTGATCAACTCTTGGCTTTTGTAACCGTCATCGATCTAGGGAGTTTCACGGCGGCGGCCGACAAGGTTGGCCTTACTCAACCGGCCGTCAGCCTGCAGGTCAAACTGCTCGAGCAGCGGCTTGGGGTTCGGCTGATCGAGCGCGTGGGGCGACGCGCACTGCCATCGCCAGCCGGCTCGGATCTCCTCGTTCACGCAAGGCGCATCCTGGAAGAATGCGGTGCGGCGGCCGATGCAATGACGCCACATCGAGAGGGCTCGGCCGGTCGAGTGAGGATCGGCAGCGGCGGGACAGCGTCAATACACCTGCTTCCTCGCGCAATCGCGTCCGCGAGAAAGCGAATGCCGGGACTTGAGATCACCGTCCGGATCGGCAACACCGAAGAGGTCTTGCGTAATCTTGAGGCAAACGCACTCGACCTCGCCGTCGTAACCCTTCCCGCCTCCGGCCGGTCGCTGGAGATCGAGCCTTTCTACGAGGACGAGCTGCTGGCAGTGGCTCCCAAAGACAGCGAAATACCCGAAGGAGGACCCGACGCCGCGTTTCTCAAAGACAAGGTTCTCATGCTCTACGAGGGCGGCAACACGCGCGCTGCCACGGACGGCTGGTTCGCCGACGCGGGCGTCCGGATACAGCCTGCGATGGAGTTCGGAAGCGTTGAAGCGATCAAGGAGCTGGTCGCCGCAGGATTGGGCTGGTCGCTGCTGCCTGCGCTCGCGTTGAAGCAAGACCGTGCAGGATTTCTCATGACGTCCCCCGTCAGGCCGCGCCTGGTTCGTCAGCTCGGTATTGTTTTGCGCCGGGACAAGCACCTCACCAAAGGTCTGCGAGAAGTCATGAAGTGTTTGCGCGAATTCTGAGGCTAGCTTTAGCGCGAATGCAGTTGGCGGCGTGGCCGTTGCTGTCATGTGTCGTTCTCATGATCCGACAAGGGCACTGTGTGCGTACATCGCGCATCCGTCGTTCGCCGAATAGGCACAATGGTGCCCTAAGGTAGCGTTTTTGATTGACTACAACACGGCATGCGCTAGCTCTTATACAGACAGCTGATTCAATACTGGTGGGATGCATCGAAATATTTAGGCCAAGCGCAACGAGGAGGCCCAACCCATATGCCGGAAAATCGTGCGAATTGGCCTAAGCTGGTTCCACAAGGATCCGAATTCTTCAGCCGCGCCGAGGCAGTCTTCTCGCTCTGGGATTTCGACCTCGTTCTGGTCGATTGGTCCGAAGAACTTGCAGGGCGCTCGGGGTTCAACGAGCAGCCTCCCACGAAGTTGGGTGATGTTTACCCGGCGCTGGCAAATCCTCCCTCCGCAGACCTCGTACAACTCGTCATCAATACCGGCCGGCCGCAATCCATCCGGTTAGGTGTATCAACCCACGACCGGTACGACCTGTTGCTGCTGCCGGCCAAAGAGGGGTTGGCGATCGTCGAAATCGGCGCTGCTGATCGCAACGAGACGACAACTGCACAAGAGCAGGAACGAGCGCTGCTCCTGCACCAGGCAACCCATGACGTCCTGACGGGACTGCCCAACCGCCGGCAGTTCAGCGATGAACTGGGGCGGCTTCTTCCTACCGACGACAACAGCGCTCTTGCGCTGATGCAGATCGACCTGGACGACTTCAAACCAGTCAACGATACGCTGGGGCACGGCGCTGGAGACATTGTTCTGAAGCTTGCCGCCGGCAGGATCCGAAGCGTGCTTGGCATGGACGAGACAGCCTTTCGCCTTGCCGGTGACGAATTCGCGGTCATCCAGACTGCTCAGGAGCAGCCCCGTGAGGCCGAGCGACTGGCTGACGCGCTGGTTGGCGAATTCATGAAGCCATTCGTGGTAGACGGCATCACTGTCTTTGTGGGAGCCAGTATCGGCATTGCGATTGCGCCCCGCGACGGCGATGAGGGCGAGCAATTAATGAAAGCGGCCGACGTCGCCCTCTATGCTGCCAAAAAGGAAGGACGCCGTCGCGCGCGAACCTTTGACCCCAGCATGTTGGTGGTGCTGGAACAACGGGAGCTGCTGAGGCGCAGCCTCAGGGTCGCGCTCCAGCATGGCGAGTTCTTCCTCGAATATCAGCCTCTTGTCGACAGCTCGCGCACCGTAACCGGCTTCGAGGCTCTCCTGCGCTGGCGCCATCCGAGGCTCGGCGTGATCCCTCCGATCGCCTTTATCCCGATGGCAGAAGCAGATGGGCTGATGAGCGAAATCGGCCAATGGGTGCTGGAACAAGCCTGTCGGGAAGCTCTGAGCTGGCCGGACCATTACACTGTTGCCGTCAACTTGTCCCCGGCGGAATTCTTGACAGCGGGTTTCACTGATCGCGTGTCGCAAACTCTCGATCTTATCGGTCTTCCCGCCGAACGCCTGGAACTCGAGATTACGGAAACCGTTCTTCTGGAGCGCACGACCAACAATCTCGATACTTTGAACACCCTCAACGTACTTGGCATTCAGATCTCGCTCGACGACTTCGGGACGGAGTACTCATCCCTGAGTTACCTGAAGAATTTTCCCTTCGATAACATCAAGATCGACAAATACTTCATCAACGACCTCCTGGACGACGAAAAGAGCCAGACGATCGTGCGCTCTGTCATTGCGCTGTCGCACGGGCTCGGCATGCGCGTCACTGCCGAAGGCGTGGAGACAGCCGAACAGGCCGCGTGGCTGCTGGAGGAGGGCTGCGACAGACTGCAGGGGCACTTCCTGAGCCCACCGATGGATGTGGACCGCATTGGCCAATTCATCGGCCACCGGAAAGCGCGACGGGGAAACGGCGGCGCAACGAGGACCATGACGGGTCCGGAGGGAGCCGGGATGGCGATTGGCCAAGGAGGTGCGGGTTGAAAAGGCAGGAGGCGGCGGTGGCAGCAGACACGGCTTTCGAGCAACTTCTCAATCTGGAAATGGAGATGGCAACGTTCACGGCCGACTGGCTGCATTGCGATCAGCTCTCGAACTATGTCGCCCGAATGGTCAGCCACGACCGCCGTGATCCGCTGCGCCACTCCAACCTTCTTTCCTCGGCCCTCAACGAACTCCTCGAGATGTCGTTTCGTTCGAACGCGCAAGAGGGTGAACTGATATGCGTCTTCTATCGTCATAAGCAGATAGAACGGATCGAGTTGAGCTTTCCGTGCCCGTCGCAACAGCGTCGCTTTTACGCTGAACTCGTTCAGGGTCTGAAACACAGTGGACAACTGGCACACTACGTTGAGGTCATCGCCGACGAGACGGCTCCCCTGGAGCAAGCAGTCCTATTGGGATTGGCGGTCAACTATGACGCGGACATAGAGCTACGCACTTCGACTGCCGACGCGCTCACCTTCGTTGTCGACCTGCCGCTCGAGAGGCTGCTCCATTGACCCCGAACAGTTCTTCACCTGTCTTTACGACGCAATTCGACACCGGCAATCAGGAATTTGTAGCAACCGGCGTTTTCAGACCCCGTTCGATCACCGACATCGCGGATGATCTCTTACTGCTGCGAGACAAGATTGAAACGGTCCAAGGGGTCTTCTACGTCAATCTGAAACGCGTCACGCACATGAACAGCACGGCATTCCGTGCCCTGGCGCGGGTCCTGGTCGACGCCTCCCGCTCGCGGCCGGAGCTCAGGATTGTCGTTCTCACATCGAGTGTTGTCACATGGGCAACGCAGATGTTTCGGCACCTAAGCGAACTCTCGCCCAATATCTCCATGGAGATATATGATTCTGCCTTTTATCCCGGTCAGACATTTGTCGAGAACGAGAGCTTCATCCCTATCCTCCGGACACAGACGAAGATGACCTGGCGTCACGAGCGGGAGATCCTGCCACGGCACGGACTTCGCAGCGGCATGACGATCGCCGACATTTGCTGCGGCATCGGTGATTTCGCAATGCTTGTCAGGAAGGAATTCGACCCAGCCAGGATAGTCGCGCTCGACCATTCCATGGCAAGCCTCGACTATGCGCGCTCCGTTGCGGAAGACTTCTGCGTCCGCGATATCGAGTACACTTATGGCGATGCATCGCAGATGTTGTTCGAAAGCGACCAGTTCGATTTCGTGACGTGCCGGCACTCCCTGCAGATCTTCAACCGACCCGAACTCCTCTTGAGGGAGCTTTATCGCATCTGCAAGCCGGGCGGCAGGGTCTATGTCACCAACGAAAAGAACTCCCACTGCCTGGGTGAGCCCCGCGCCGACAGCATCCAGTGGACCTATAACGAGGTTGCCAAGCTCTTTCGCCATTTCGACATGGACGTCGAAATGGGGCCAAAGGGGGCGCGCCTGTTGCTGGATACCGGTTTCGAGGATGTGAGGATCGAGAGCTTCATGGTCACTAACCTTGACGGCGATCCGCAGGAGTTCGCCGACGTCATTGAAGCCTGGGAAGATGTTTACGCGGGGGAAATGTCCGCCAGACGAGGAGACCCCCCCGAGTTCGTCGCGCGGTTCAGGCAGGGCTTTAGAGATCACATCTTTGCCGCCCTTCACCCGAGAGGCTATGCCGGTTGGCCTATTTGGGCAGCGTCGGGGCAGAAGCCGCTATGACCGGTGCCTCGAAGAAGCCGAGCCTCGGATTGCGCTCGTTTCGGACGAAATTCATCATCGTCGTCGGCGGCGCCGTGCTTTTCGATCTTCTTGTCAGCGGCGGCCTTGCGCTCTGGAATGTGCAACGGCTGTCGCGCGATGCGACCACTCAGGTCGGTGAGGGCCTTGAAAGGGCAAGCCAGGACTATATCCGCTCCTCCACCGATTCCACGGTCGCGCAGGTCGGCCTGCTTCTCGACCAGGTGCATTCCGACGTTAAAGCCCTGGCCGGCGTACTACAGGCGCAGATCGATCGACCGACCCGAAACGACGAGATTGGGGCAGCAATGGTCAAGGCCGACCCCGATGCTGTGACGGTAAGCTTCAATAATACAGGCGGCTGGGCGCAGAACGCCCCCGGCTCAGAATCCGTCGTCAGTGTCTGGGGATATCTCCTCGACAAGGATCATCATCCGCTGCCGCAAGTGCAGGCCGATATTGAAACCAGCGCTGTTCTTGATCTCGTTGCCCCGAACCTGCTGCGAAATGGCGCGTCCAAACTTCAAATGTACTACATCGGCCCGAAAGAGCGGCCGATCTTCAGAACTGCTCCCTACACGGATCAGGCGCAAACATTCGACAAGCTCTATCCCGGCCACAATGAGGCGAACTTCTGGGACTTCTTTTTTCCGGGTATCTACGAGTCATGGCAGCAATGGGCGCGAGATCCAGCCTCTCGCCCCGTTCCTGAATACATTACCCAGACTGCCCCCTACACCGACGCCATAACTGGAAAGCTGATCGTCAGCTTCTTCCATCCGCTCTGGACGGCCGATCACCGCGACGTAGCTGGGATCGTCGGCACCGACATAACGCTCGATCAGCTTGCCGAAATTGTCGAACACGTGAAGGTCGCGGAGAGCGGTTTCGGCTTCCTCGCCATGTCAAACGGCAATGTCGTTGCAATCAACCGAACCGGGGAGAAGGTCATCGGCTTGCGCGCGGCAAGCGACGCGACCACCCAGGGCGTGACAGGCGTTGACCGCTCGCTCCGAAACAGTTCGCAAAAAGCCATTGCCTCTCTTCCGCTCGATACGGATGGTGTCATTCAGCACATCTCACTGAACGAGAATGGCGAGGACGTGCCCTATCTGGTGGTCACCAAACAGCTCCGACCGTCCAATCTATGGGTCAATGGCCCGGTTCAGCGTGAAGTCATGTCGCTTGGCATTGTCGTACCGGAGCGGGAGATCTATGCCTCGCTCATCGCTGCCAGGGAGCAGATAGCGCGGGCAACCAATCGTATCCTGCTCTATCAGATCCTCGCGGTTCTCGTGTCACTGCTCATCGTCGCAGCCGCAGTCTTTGCGGCGTCGAAGCGCATTACCAGCGGGATCAGTGCTCTGGCGGCTGCCGCAAAGCGTATTGAAGCGAAGGACTATTCCGTGCGGGTGGCGATTACCAGCAAGGATGAGGTCGCGCAGGCCGGCATAGCTTTCAATCGCATGGCCGAACAGATCAGCTTCCACACCGAGAACCTCGAAAATCTGGTCGAGGAACGCACGAAAGAGATCGAGGAGGCAAAGGAAGAAATCTCGGCATTGAATACGCAGCTGAAGAGCGAAAACCTACGCCTCGGCGCCGAACTCGATGTGGCCCGACACATCCAGATGATGGTGTTGCCACGCGCAACGGAGCTCGGCGCGGTAGAGCATTTGGAAATTGCCGCTTATATGCGTCCCGCCGACGAGGTTGGTGGCGACTACTATGACGTCTTGCAGAATGGCAGGACCCTGAAGATCGGTATTGGCGATGTTACAGGTCATGGCCTGGAGAGCGGCGTGCTGATGTTGATGGTGCAATCGGTCGCCCGAGCCTTGCTCGAGGCGGGAGAAACCGACCCATCGAAATTCCTTGCATACCTGAACCGAGCGATCTTCAAGAATATCGAGCGGACGAGGACCAATAAGCACCTCAGCTTGTCTTTTCTTGACTACGATGGTGAGCGCCTCACGATCTCTGGACAACATGAGGACCTCATTGTCATTCGCCAGACAGGCGAGGTCGAGCGCATAGATACCGGTGACCTCGGCCTGCCGGTTGGACTTGAATCCGATATCTCGCCTTTTGTTGATACTCGCGAGATATCCTTCGAGAAAGGTGACCTGATCGTGCTTCATACGGACGGTGTCACGGAAGCCGAAAATACACGGGGCGAGCTGTTCGGCATCGATCGGCTTTGTCAGAGCGCACGGCGCCTGCATGGCCAGACCGCCGAAGAGGTAAAGGACGGTATTATCGAAGGGCTGATGACCTATATCGGAACGCAGAAAATACATGATGACATCACGCTGGTCGTGATGCGGCATAGGTGATGACATGACCGTCACGCTCTTTGGACAGAAACACCTCACCTCCCACGATACTACGCACGCGTTCCGACTTCGGTTGTTTGACGGTCCGCTTGATCTCGCCTGGAAGCATTCCGGCATGACGTCTGACTTCATCGCCGAGATGATGGCGCCAAGGTTTCGTCCATCGAAGCGGATCTACAATCAGCTCAAGCAGGACATCGGTTATCTCGCAAACGAACTGATCGAGAACGCCATTAAGTTTCGCATTCGTGGAGAAGTCGTGGTAGAAGCGCGTGCACAACCGGATTGTTTTCGACTCAGGGTGTCCAATTTTGTCGACAGCCAGACGGCCGACAGATTCAAGCAACTGCTGGGGAAGGTAACGAGCGGCGATCCCGGCGATCTGCTTATCAGGCAGATCGAGTCAAATGCCACGACCGCGACCGGCGATGCGTCCGGCTTGGGTTTGCTAACCTTGATGAGCGACTACGAGGTGCAGTTTGCGTGGCTCTTCGAGGAAGACAATCCTCGCGAACGAACAAGGCTTGAAACATATGCCGCGATGGCAATTCCGGCATGAAACGGCAGGAGGTGCGCCATGGAAATTAGAGAAGAAGCCTACCGCGTCTGGTCCGAGGGCAGCACCGTCTATTTTGATGGGACAATGCGTCTGTCGGGACCTGACGCGTATGCGCCTGTCCAAGCACTTGCGATGAAGGCGCTCGAAAACGAGGGGGGCAAAACCACTTTGGACCTGACGGGCCTGGAGTTCCTCAATTCCTCGGGCATAAACCTGCTCGCCAAACTGACGATCGAAGCGCGCAACCGCCCGGACATTCATTTGACCGTGCTGGGGTCATCACAGATTTCGTGGCAGACGAAGTCGTTGCCCAACCTCAAGAAACTGCACCCTGGCGTGGATCTAAGGATGACCTGACGGCGTACGACTGAGTGGAAAGAAAGGGCAGTGCTCGCCTGATCGATAATGGAGGCCGAATTGCCAGACGACGAACGATCTCGCTCCTCCCCCGCACCATCCGATGCCGGCGTCGGCGACGACGGCAGGGCTGTGCAGATGGAACGTCGTCGCTTTCCTCGCGAGACGAAACCACAAGAAGAGCAGCCCGCACCGCCACCAGCATTGAAGCCGTTGCGGTTTTCCACGCGCGACCTCGAACCGGAACAGCAATTTGCCGCCTGGCAGTCTTACGTCGCGCCGCTTGTCGATATCAGGCGCCCGGATGGTTCTCCCATGGGCTATGTGGCCGACCACGCGGCTTGGAACCTCGGCGGAATGCTCATCGTGCAGCAAAACACCCCCGCCCATAGCTACATGCGTTCGGAAGCGAAGGTGAGGTCAAGCCCCATCGATCACTGGCATATTTCTGTATTGCGCAGCGGCCGGACATGGACGGAAGTCGGTGGACACGTTTCCGAGGGCGAACCTGGAAAGGTGGAGTTGCGCAGTTTGGGGCATCCCTTTCGCGGTCGATCGACGGACGCCCAAACCCTGTCCCTCTATCTGCCTCGGGAACTGCTCCATCCCGCCTCCACCGAGATCAAGAACAACATCGCGCTTTCCGGAACGCGTGCCAAGCTACTGATCGACTATCTGGACGGCGTCGAGGCGAAGCTCGCTGAGCTGGCGGAGGTTGATCTTCCGCATGTCGTCCAGACCATCCGTGACATGATCCTGACCTGGGTTTCGTCATCGTCAGCACACGTCTCATCCGCAGAGCCGCACAACAATCTGCCGCTGAAGGAGCGCGTCTACCACTTCGTCCAGCACAATTTGATGTCGTCCGAGCTAACAACCGATCGTTTGTGCCGGGAATTGGGCATCTCGCGCACGCGGCTCTATCAGGCTTTCGAACCGGACGGCGGCGTGCATCACTATATTCAGCGACGCCGGCTTCTGTCCGCACACGCCGCTTTGAGTGATACGTCCAACCGGCAACAGATCGTCGATATCGCCTTTGCAGCAGGTTTTTCCTCAGCCGCGCATTTCAGCCGCGCCTTCAGCAAGGAATTCGGCTACAGCCCGCGCGAGGCGAGGCACGTGGTCATGCCGTCTTATCTCGGGCACTCGGTCGAGCCCGAGTCCGAGGCCGAGAGCGCTCAATCCTTCGACACGTGGCTGAAAACACTCGGGCACACCCGCCGCGCCTGAGCGCAGCCATCCCTGTCGCGTTAAAGCGGGCCATCGGCAGGATGCCGAAGGCTGATAGCCCCCACCCGTTCGGCCACGCCGATCGCCCGCGTCACGCCCAGCCGTGTGCCAAAATCAATCATGCGCGAAAGTGGCTGGGGCACTACCAAAGGCAGCAGAAATGGACGCTGCTGCAAGTTTCTGGATGCGCAGCTAACGACAGGCGCCCCGTAAGCCCTTAATAAAGAAGCATAATCGCAGTGCAGTCAGTCAGACGGAACGCACAGCAAATGCGCTCCCTTCGTCAATGAAGCAACTTTCAGGGGCATGTCATGGAACCGACGAATCCTACGATCCAGATCAGCAATCCTCGATATCCTGCGAATGATCCTTATCGCGTCGTCGAGCGCGAGGAAGTCCTTGCGCAGGCCTTTCGGGCTTTCGTGCAGCGAGCCGTTGCTGCGGGTTGGAAGGAATCGGAGGTTGCTCTGACTTTGGCCGATATCGCCGATGACTACGTAATGGCTCTCGCTCGAAGGGTTACGGCAAACTAGTACCGAGTACCGTCCGCGTATCGCAGCTGGGGGCAAACGCGGAAATGCCGACATCCCTTCAACCGGCCCGGGGCCCGCCGCTTTGCAGATGACGCGAAGCGGCGGGCCTCGGTCGTTGCGCCCTGGCTAGCCCAGTTCAACATCCTTGGACGCGTCCTCGATAGATCAAGTCGGCGCCAAGACCGACAATCTGGAGCAGTCATTTGCTTTACAGATATCACGCTGTACAGTCTGCGAGCAGCCATCGGCAGCGGCTCGAATGCGCATGACTGCCGCGCCCAGAAGGAGGAATGATGTTTCATCATGTTTCTATCGGCGTGTCCGATCTTGAACGTGCCCGCAAATTCTACGATGCAGCACTTGGGCCTTTGGGCTATGCGAGGCTTTCAACGAGTGACAAGTGGCTGGGTTATGGCGCCGAACAACCCCAGCTTTGGATAAAGCTCGCGGAGCGCCCGGTTGTCCCCGACATGGAGTCGGGACTGCACTTCTGTTTTGTTGCCGATAGTGAGGAAGGTGTCAGAGGCTTTCACGCAAAAGGTATAGCCAATGGCGGGACGGACAATGGCGAACCCGGCATACGTCCAGAGTACGCGTCCTTCTATTATGCGGCATTCGTCATCGATCCGGATGGCTATCGCCTGGAAGCCTTTTTCCACCACCCTGAATGAAGGCCCGCAACCCGGGTCGCCTCGAATACCCCTGATCGCAAGGCAACCGCATGTCGCAACACCTTGAGCCGGCCTCCTCTCGTCCGCCTTCAGCGGTGATTTGGGTCGGCTTTATTGCGATGTGCGTCGGCATGTTCATGGCGATCCTGGATGTGCAGGTCGTCGCCACATCCCTGCCAACGATCCAACAGGCCATCAATATCGATCCAGACCAGATGAGCTGGATCCAAACCGTCTATCTCATCGCGGAGGTGGTCGCCATACCGCTCACCGGCTTGCTGACGCGCGTCTTGACGATGCGATGGTTATTCGTCGCCTCCATCGGCCTGTTTGTCGTCGCTTCCGCCGGCTGTGCGGCAAGCAGCGACTTCAGCGAGTTGGTTGCCTGGCGGGCGCTTCAAGGCTTCTCCGGCGGCACGTTGATTCCCGCGGTGTTTTCGGCTGTTTTCATCCTTTTTCCAAACGAGCGGCAGGCAATTGCCACAACAATTGCGGGCGTACTGGCGGTTCTGGCCCCAACTGTCGGCCCGATCATCGGCGGCTGGCTGACGTCGACCTACTCGTGGCACTGGCTGTTCCTCATCAACATCATTCCCGGGATCGTCTCGGCGCTCGTGGCGTGGCGGTTCCTGCCGCAGCAGACGGGCGACACCTCCGAACTTCGAAATCTCGATAGTCTGTCACTTGTCATGATGGCGTTGGCACTGACGAGCCTCGAGTTGGGACTGAAGGAAGCGCCGACGAGCGGCTGGATCTCGCCTTATGTTCTGAGCCTGCTGGTGGTAAGCCTGGTCTCTGGGGCCGCGTTTGCGTCGCGCTCGCTGCGCAGGACACGCCCGATCGTCGACCTGCGTCATTTCCACGATCGGAATTTCCTGATCGGTTCGGCCCTCAGTTTCGTGCTGGGGATTGGCCTTTTCGGCTCGGTCTATCTCATGCCGGTCTTCCTTGCCTTCATCAGGGGGCACAACGCCCTGGAAATCGGGACGACGATGCTGGTCACGGGTATCACGCAGCTGATCGCCGCGCCGATCGCCGTTGCGCTGGAAAAGCGAACGGATCCGCGCCTGCTTTCGGCCGCAGGCTTCGCATTGTTCGCAATCGGATTGGGGATGAGTGCATTTCAGGATCCGCGCTCCGACTACGACGCCATGTTCTGGCCCCAGGTCGTGCGCGGCGCAGCGATCATGTTCTGTCTGCTGCCACCGACCCGCCTGGCGCTCGGAACCTTGCCGCCGGCGCAGGTGCCTGACGCAAGCGGGCTCTTCAATCTGATGCGCAATCTTGGCGGGGCGATCGGCATCGCAATGATCGATACGATCATCTACACGAGGTCGGAGCCGCTTGGGCAGAGGCTATGGGATCAACTGCGAGCCGGCGACGCAGTCGCAGCAACGTTTGTCGGGGCTCCAACCGGCACGGTCACCGGCAATGCAGGCACCTTCAGTCCCGACACCATCGCCGCGCTGGATCCGCTGGTACAGACGGCAGCAAGCGTCCAGGCGATCAACGAGGCTTGGCTGATCGTCGCCGTACTGACAGGCTGCGCACTGCTCTTTCTGCCATTCGCAAGACCGGTCGCTCCGCCGCAATGAAATTGCGCGAAGGCCTTTCATTTGGTGATGCCAACCGCAAAGAGTGAACAGAGCGTTCAGTCGTCTTTTCATGGCAGATGCCGCTTCCCATGTTAAACCAATCGCAAATCCCACGGCAAACCGTGACATCCAACGGGCAAAATCATGAAGAAAATCGGCTTTCTCTCCTTCGGCCACTGGACGCCTTCGCCCCAGTCGCAGACCCGCTCCGCAGGCGACGCGCTGCTCCAATCGATCGACCTCGCCGTTGCCGCCGAAGAACTTGGTGCGGATGGTGCCTATTTCCGCGTCCACCATTTTGCTCGACAGCTTGCCTCCCCCTTCCCCTTGCTGGCGGCAGTCGGTGCCAAGACGAAGACCATCGAAATCGGTACCGCAGTCATCGACATGCGCTACGAAAACCCGCTTTATATGGCTGAAGACGCCGGAGCCGCGGATCTGATCGCAGGCGGGCGTCTGCAACTCGGCATCAGCCGCGGTTCGCCCGAGCAGGTCATCGATGGCTGGCGCTATTTCGGCTACCAACCACAGGACGGCTCGACAGATGCCGATATGGGCCGTGGCCATGCCGAAGTGTTCCTGGAAGCGCTGAAAGGGGAAGGCTTTGCCCAACCGAACCCGCGTCCGATGTTCCCGAACCCGCCCGGCCTGCTGCGCCTTGAGCCCTATTCGGAAGGATTGCGCGACCGCATCTGGTGGGGTGCCGGATCCAACGCAACCGCCGTCTGGGCAGCCAAGCTCGGCATGAATCTGCAAAGTTCGACGTTGAAGGATGACGAAACGGGCGAACCCTTCCACGTCCAGCAGGCCGCACAAATCCGTGCGTACCGAGAAGCATGGAAGGAAGCCGGCCATAGTCGCACGCCGCGCGTATCGGTCAGCCGCAGCATCTTCGCGCTCGTCGACGATCGCGACCGCGCCTATTTCGGTCGCGGCGGCAAGGAACAGGATTCGATCGGCTATATCGACGAAAACACCAAGGCCATCTTTGGTCGTTCCTACGCGGCCGAACCGGAAGCGTTGGTCAAACAGCTCGCCGAAGACCAAGCGATTGCCGAAGCCGATACCCTGCTGCTGACAGTCCCCAATCAACTTGGCGTCGACTACAACGCCCATGTGATCGAGGCGATCCTCAAGCACGTAGCCCCTGCCCTCGGCTGGCGTTAGACCCTCGCGCCCGTCTATTGCTTCAGGGCGAGCACGCTGCGTCCGCTTGTCGTATCAGCGATCAGACGGGCAATTTCCTCTGACTTTGCTTCAGCAAAGCTGGCAGTGATCTCCGCACCGGCGCCCGAGAACGTCTCGCTCAGGATCTGCACGCCCTCGAAGGCGGTGAGCCTTGCCTTGAGGATGGCAAGGTCGGAAAACCCGGCGCGGATCGTCCCTTGCAAAGTTGGAACGAACTCGACGAGCTCGCCGGCCCGGAGGCAGGCGGCAGCCGTGCCGCCATAGGCGCGGATCAATCCACCGGTGCCAAGAAGAACGCCGCCAAACCAGCGCGTCACGATAACCACGACCTTTTCCAGCGATTGACCGTCAATCGCCTGCAGTATGGGTTTTCCGGCTGTTCCACTTGGCTCGCCGTCATCGCTGAAGCGGTACGTCTGACCAATACGCCAAGCCCAGCAGTTATGGTTTGCATCGGCCTGGGAGTACGCTGCAAGCGCCTCCTTAGCCTCGAGCTCACTGGCGATCGGTACGCCGATCGCCAGAAACCTGCTCTTTTTCACGATCTGCTCAAGGGATGTGGGACGTTCCAGCGAATACATGACAGCTGTATAGGGCAGCGCGAGCGCCGAGCGAAGATGGTTTATCAGGCGACGGCGGACATGACAGTGGACAGTCTCGCCGTGGACGCAGCGCTGCCGAACCCCACTATTGTGCCGGCATCGAGATCCGACCCTTCATGTTCGGATGAAAGCGACAATAGTAGTCGACCGGGATGGTTGCCTTCAGCACCACACTTCCCGATTTGCCGGGAGGAATGACCACCTCCCAGTCTCCCTTCATGGTCGCCGTATGGGCAAGAATGTCCTTGTTGATCCATTCAATGGTGTCGCCTGGCCTTGCGCTAATCTCGGCGGGCGAAAACATCATCTTTTCGATTGTCACCGTGACTGTTTCCGCCCGCACCGGAACGACACCTGTTGTCAATGCAGATACCGCAGCGATCCACAGATGCCGTCGCAGCATGTCGAAATCTCCTATTTGAGGTCGGCAGCAACGTGCTCGGCGTGCTGTTGGTGGCCCTGGAAGATTTTCAGACCGGTTTCGAGCAGTTCCTTGAGTTCGGCATTGCTCGCCGAGGGGATCAACAGCGTCTCGAGCGCGCCGTTGACCTGCTTATGGTAGGCGACTTCGTTGGCGACGTAGGCCTTGTCGAAGTTCGCGCCGTTGAGCTTGGCGAGTTTCGCCCGCTCATCGGTCGCAGCCTTGGCCAGCGCCTTGCTCGTATCGTTGTCCTCAGGCGTAACCTTGAGCTTCTTGACCAATGCGAGAGCCTGCGTATTCACGGCCTCATGGTCTCGCACCATGTCCTCAGCGAAGGCAACAACATCCTTGTTCTTGGATTTAGAGATCGCAAGTTTTGCTGCCTCTACGTCGATGACGCCGGCTGTATAGGCGATATGAGCGATCTGCGGGTCCGTCGGTTTGTCCGCGGCCCATGCCGATGGCGCAAGTGCGAACAGGCAAAGCGCGGTCAAGGTTGTCATCTGTCGGGTATGCATGGAACCTCCTTGGCCCGAGCCGACGAGGCTGGGCGTTATTATCTAGAACGAACATTGGATGCCGGCCCGATGATTAGGTTCCCGCGATTAATCGGGAAAGCCGAGACGGCTCATCACGGCGGCCGTCAGACGCTCGCAACGGCGACCGGCAAAGGGAAATGCGGAAAGGAGCACGGGACCGATCTGCTCGTCGAGGCTCTCCCGCACCAGGCGTCTGGCGCGATGCAACCGGGTCTTGACGGTCTCGGCCCGCAGGCCAAGCAGCGACGCCGTCTCCTCCATGCTCAGCCCCTCGATGACTCTGGCGACAAAGACGGTTCGATAGATATCGGGAAGCGCATCGGTTGCCTGCTCGACCAGCTGCAAGATTTGTCTCTGCGCCATCGTCCGCTCCGGATCGCCACTGGGGTTGTCGACAGGAAACTGGACGATCGTCGCTCCAACGCTTTGCTCCATCGAACTCGCCAAGGTTGTCCGCCGTTTTTTTCGCAGACGCCCGAGTGCCTCGTTGATCACAATGCGTGATAGCCAGGTCGCCAGCGACGACTCTCCCCGGAAGCGATTAAGATGTGCAAATCCCAGTACATAGGCTTCCTGAACAACATCTTCGGCTTCGCTGTCGTTGCGAACGATGCTTCTTGCGAGCCTAAAAAGCCGCTGATTGTGAGACGTCATGATTGCGCGAAATGCATGGCGATCGCGTGCAGCCGCGCGACGCGCCAGCTCGACATCGGCGAGCGTATCGAGTGCTTCTGCCCGATCGGTTCGAATGTGCGACATTCTCATCTCCTTAGCATGGCTATAGATGGCGCTCGATCGGAAAGGTTCCCGAAAATCATGCGCCTGTATTTAGGCTGTCAAAGGCGTTGCCATCACCGTGGGCCCGGCGCTCATCTGCATGTTGCGACCGTTTTTAAGTGGATGAGTTTGACACGGCAGAAAAGATGCCGACATTGCCGTAAAGGCTTTACCGAAGCGGCCGCAGAAAGCGGGACCAACGCAGTTGCTGGATGGGATGGATAAAATGGACCTCAAGGACTCGACACTCTTTCGTCAGGCAGCCCTCATTGGCGACAAATGGATCGAGGCCGATCCGTCGAATGCGATCGAAGTCAACAACCCCGCGACCGGCGAAATCATCGGCCGCGTACCGAAGCTTGGAGCAGCGGAAACGAAAGCGGCAATCGAGGCCGCACGCATTGCCCAAAAGGGCTGGGCAGCGCGCACCGCCAAGGAGCGTTCGGGCATTCTTCGCAAATGGTTCGAGCTGATGATCGAGAACAAGGATGACCTCGGCCGCATCCTGACGCTCGAACAGGGCAAGCCGGTTGCCGAAGCCACCGGTGAGATCGTCTATGGTGCAAGCTTCATTGAATGGTTCGCAGAGGAAGGCCGGCGCGTCTATGGCGATCTGGTTCCCGGTCACCAGCCCGATAAGCGCATCATGGTGATGAAACAGCCGATCGGCGTGGTTGCCGCGATCACCCCGTGGAACTTCCCGAACGCGATGATCACCCGCAAGGCGGGGCCCGCCTTTGCTGCCGGTTGCGCCATGGTGCTAAAGCCGGCCAGCCAGACGCCGTTCTCGGCCATTGCGATTGCGGTGCTTGCCGAACGCGCCGGACTGCCGAAAGGGCTGTTTTCCGTCATCACCGGCTCGGCACGCGAGATCGGCGCCGAGATGACCGCCAACCCGACCGTGCGCAAGTTGACCTTCACCGGTTCCACCGAGATCGGCGCCGAGCTTTACAAGCAGAGCGCTGCGACGATCAAGAAGCTCGGGCTGGAACTCGGTGGCAACGCCCCCTTCATCGTCTTCGACGACGCTGATCTCGATGCGGCCGTCGAGGGCGCGCTGATCGCCAAGTTCCGCAACAACGGCCAGACCTGCGTGTGCGCCAACCGGCTCTACGTGCAGGACGGCGTCTACGATGCCTTTGCCGAGAAGCTTGCGGCAGCCGTCGGCAGGCTGAAGACCGGCAACGGCTTCGACGAGGGTGTCATTCTCGGGCCGCTGATCGATCAGCCGGCTCTGGAAAAAGTCGAGGAGCACGTTGCCGATGCACTCGCCAAGGGGGCGAGCGTCGTTCAGGGCGGCAAGCGCCATACCCTCGGCGGCACTTTCTATGAGGCGACGGTGCTCGCCAACGTCACCAAGGAGATGGTCGTTGCCCGCGAGGAGACCTTCGGCCCAGTGGCGCCGCTCTTCCGCTTCAAGGATGAGGCCGACGTGATCGCGCAGGCAAACGATACCGAGTTTGGCCTGGCCTCCTACTTCTATGCCAAGGATCTTGCCCGCGTCTTCCGGGTGGCCGAGGCACTCGAATACGGCATGGTCGGCGTCAACACCGGGCTGATCTCGACGGCAGAAGCGCCATTTGGCGGCGTCAAGCTCTCCGGCCTGGGGCGAGAGGGCTCAAAATACGGCATCGAGGAATTCATGGAGATTAAATACGTCTGCCTCGGCGGCATCAGTTAAACGCCCGGGGCTGGCGCGGACCGCACGGGTCCCCACACTCTTCTTTGGTAGGAACGACAGGGGGTCTAAGGCCACCATCCAATACAATGCGACCAGCGAAAGGTGTAACTTTGTTCGCCGACGTAGCGTTGTATCAACCGAAATTACGCCATTCCTACCGATAGCGTGATTACCTTAGCCATGGTTATTGCACGTCTTTCGTGCCATATTGGCAATCAGCACTGCTCAACATTTGAGTCGCGATCGAGCGCAAGAATGGAGACGATAAAGATGCTGTATGGCCTTCCCAAGCCAATTTCGAATTCCTCTAAGTATTTGAAGGAACGAATACTAGGTTTTGCCGTTTTGTCAGTAGGCGCGCCGACAGGGCAGCCATCCCGTTTCAACCAGCCGGCCGCGGGAGAGCATCATGCAAAAAGGTGAAAGCGACGTCTTCGATCTTTTCTCGGAGATTTACACAAGCGCTGCGCAAGAAGAATTGAGCCTACAGGAATACTTGCTCGCCTGCCGCGATGATAAAAGCCTGTATGCGACAGCACAGGAGCGAATGGTCGAAGCAATCGGCGAGCCGACCCTGATCGATACCAGCGCAGATGAGCGGCTTGGCAGAATTTTCGCCAACCGCACTGTCAAGATTTACCCATCCTTCGCTGATTTCTACGGAATGGAAGATACGATCGAGCGGATCGTCGGCTACTTCAGATATGCCGCGCAAGGGCTCGAGGAACGAAAGCAAATCCTCTATCTGCTTGGGCCGGTCGGCGGCGGCAAGTCATCGCTTGCCGAGCGCCTCAAGAGGCTGATGGAGCAGCGCCCGATCTACACCTTGGCCGTTAACGGCAAAATCAGTCCCATCTTCGAGTCTCCTCTCGGCCTCTTCCACCCTGAACGGATGGCAGGGCTGTTGGAAGACAAGTACGGGATTGCACGACGGAGGCTTACGGGCCTGATCTCGCCCTGGGCAACGAAACGGCTCGACGAGATCGGCGGCGACATCTCGAAGTTCAGTGTCGTCAAGCTGACACCTTCCCGCCTGCGGCAGATCGCAATCGCCAAGACCGAACCGGGTGATGAGAACAACCAGGATGTGTCTGCGCTCGTCGGCAAGGTCGATATCCGCCAGCTGGAAAACTTCAGCCAGGCCGATCCGGACGCCTACTCCTATAGCGGCGGACTGAACAGAACCACACAAGGACTTCTCGAGTTCGTCGAAATGTTCAAGGCGCCCATCAAGGTGCTGCACCCGCTGCTGACTGCGACGCAGGAAGGCAGCTATAACGGCACCGAGAACTTTGGCGCCTTCCCCTTCCAGGGCATCGTCGTTGCTCACTCCAACGAGTCCGAGTGGCTGCACTTCAAGAATAACAAAAACAATGAGGCGTTCCTCGACCGCATCCTCGTCGTCAAGGTGCCCTATTGCCTGCGGGTTACCGAGGAGCGGCAAATCTACGAGAAGCTGCTGCGCGAGAGCGAACTGGCAAAGAGCCCGTGTGCCCCCGAGGTGCTCGAAAATCTCAGCCGCTTCACGGTTGCAACACGGCTCCACGTCCATGAGAACTCACCGCTTTACACCAAGATGCGCGTTTATGACGGTGAGAACCTGAAGGACACCGATCCCAAGGCGAAGTCCGTGCAGGAGTATCGTGACGCCGCCGGCGTTGACGAAGGCATGACCGGTATCAGCACGCGCTTTGCCTTCAAGGTTCTATCGGAAACCTTCAATTACGACACCAAGGAGGTGGCAGCCGACCCCGTACACCTGATGTACATCATGGAGCAGGCGATCCGACGCGAACAGTTTCCGAAGGAAACCGAGGCACGTTACCTTGATTTCATCAAGTCCGAGCTTGCTGCGCGTTACGCCGAATTCATTGGCCATGAAATCCAGAAAGCCTACCTGGAATCCTATAGCGAATATGGGCAGAACCTGTTCGACCGCTACATCGCCTACGCCGATGCATGGCTGGAAGACCAGGACTTCAAGGACTACGATACCGGACAAATCCTCAACAGGGAGATACTCGATAGCGAGCTGTCGCAGATCGAGAAGCCGGCGGGCATTGCCAATCCCAAGGACTTCCGCAACGAGGTCGTGAAATTCACGTTGCGCGCTCGCGCCAAGAACCATGGGCGCAATCCCTCCTGGACGAGCTATGAAAAGCTTCGCGAAGTCATCGAGAAGCGCATGTTCGGTCAGGTGGAAGATCTCCTGCCGGTCATTAGTTTCGGCTCCAAGAAGGACAGCTCGACAGAGAAACAGCACGCCGAGTTCGTCCAGCGCATGACGCAGCGTGGCTACACGGTTCGCCAGGTCCGGCGGCTCGTCGATTGGTACATGAGGGTCAACAAAGCCGGTTGACGATGCCGAACCGGGAGATTGGCAGATGCCGAATTTCATCGACCGCCGGCTCAACCCGAAGGACAAGAGCCTCGGCAACCGGCAGCGTTTCCTGAAGCGTGCCCGCGAGGAACTGAAGCGGGCCATCAAGGAACAGGTCAAGTCCGACAAGATTGCCGACGTGGACGCCGCCCATGGCGTCCCGATGCCGAAGCGTGGCGCAGGCGAGCCGACCTTTCAGCCCGCCTCCGACAGCGGTGAGCGCGACTATATTCTGCCCGGCAACAAGGAATACATGGCGGGCGACAAGCTGTCGCGACCGCAAAGCGGTGGTGGCGGCAGCGGCCGCGGCGCTGGCCGCGGCGAGAGTGAGGATGACTTCCAGTTCATTCTATCCCGCGACGAGGTTCTCGACCTCTTCTTCGAGGACCTTGAGCTGCCTGATATGGTCAAGCTGAACCTCAAGGAAACGGTGACCTACAAGCCGCACCGCGTTGGCTTCAGCACAGCCGGAACACCCACCAACATCAATGTCGGGCGGACCATGCGCAACAGCTTCGGCCGCCGCATGGCCTTGCAGCGGCCGAGTGAAGCCGCAGTGAAAGCGCTTGCCGACGAGATCGCCGCCCTGGAAGCCGAGAAGGAGCAGTCCACCGCAAACCGACGGCGCCTACAGGCGCTGCGCGAGGAACTGGAACAGATGGAGCGCAGACGTCGGCGCATTTCCTACGTCGATCCGGTCGACATTCGCTTCAACCGCTTCGAGCGCCAGCCGCTTCCCAATGCCAGCGCCGTGATGTTCTGCCTAATGGACGTGTCGGCATCGATGGGTGAGCGGGAAAAGGATCTTGCAAAACGCTTCTTCGTCCTGCTCCACCTTTTCCTGACCCGCCGTTACGAACGGATCGATATCGTCTTCATCCGCCATACCGACGAAGCGCGCGAGGTCGACGAGGAGACGTTCTTCTACAGCAAGCAGAGCGGCGGGACGGTCGTTTCCACCGCACTTGAGGAAATGCTTCGTGTGATCGAGGAGCGCTATCCGGCGCATCTGTGGAACATTTACGCCGCGCAGGCCTCCGATGGCGATAATATCAGCGGCGATTCCGAACGCTGTGCGGCGCTGCTTCGCGACCATTTGATGCGTCTTTGCCAGTATTATGCCTATGTCGAGATCATCGACGAGCGCGAAACGGAAATCTTTGGAACGACCGACAACGGCACGTCGCTGTGGCGCGCCTATCGCACGGTCGACGGGGAAGTGCCCAATTTCCAGATGACGCGGATCTCCCGACCCGCAGATATCTATCCCGTGTTCCGCAAGCTCTTTACCCGACAGCCTGCCATGCGCACGCGCAAGTAAGGACGACCAAATGGCGAGACGCTCGAGTTCAGGCCTGCTGTTTGATGGTTCCGATTGGAATTTTGCGACTCTTTCGCGCGCCTACGATGCCATCGAGACGGTTGCGCTCGATGAGATGGGATTGGACGTCTATCCCAACCAGCTGGAGATCATTTCCTCCGAGCAGATGCTGGATGCCTACTCCTCGGTGGGCATGCCCCTGATGTACCAGCACTGGTCCTTCGGCAAGCGCTTCATTTTCGAGGATCACCTCTATCGCAAGGGACAGCGCGGCCTCGCCTACGAGCTGGTCATTAACTCCAATCCCTGCATCACCTATCTCATGGAAGAAAATACCATGGCAATGCAGGCGCTCGTGACCGCGCATGCCGCCTTCGGCCACAACCATTTTTTCAAGAACAACTATCTTTTCCGCCAATGGACCGACGCCGGCGCCATTCTGAGCTACATGGACTTCGCGAAGAAATACATTGCCAAGTGCGAAGAACGCCACGGGTTGAGCGCAGTGGAGGCGATCCTCGATTCAGCGCACGCCTTGATGGATCAGGGTGTATTCCGCTACCGTCGCCCGCCCCGCCTTTCTTCTGAAAAGGTCAGAGAGCGCGCCCGGGAGCGACTGGAATACGAAGAGCAGACCTACAGCGATTTGTGGCGTACGCTGCCGCTGGCAACGGAAAGCCGCGACCCGGAAGATGCCGAACGCGATGCATCCGAACGCAAGAAGGTTCTCAATCTTCCAGAAGAGAACCTGCTCTATTTCCTGGAAAAGCACAGCCTCATTCTCGATCCCTGGCAGCGCGAGCTTCTCCGGATTGTTCGCGTCATTGCGCAATATTTCTATCCGCAGCGCCAAACCAAGGTGATGAACGAGGGCTGTGCGACCTTCGTGCACTACACGATCATCAACCGCCTCTTCGATCAGGGCCGGATCAGCGAGGGGGCGATGCTGGAATTGCTGAAAAGCCACTCCAACGTCGTGTTTCAGCCCGCTTTCGATGACCCGCGCTTTCCTGGCATAAACCCCTACGCCTTGGGGTTCGCGATGATGCAGGACATCGAGCGCATCTGCATGGAACCGACGCAGGAAGATCGCGACTGGTTTCCGTCGTTTGCCGGCAATGGCGACTGGCAGGGGACGCTGCTCGACGCCTGGGCAAACCACCGGGACGAGTCATTCATGCTGCAATATCTCAGCCCGGCGATGATCCGTAAGTTCCGCCTGTTTCTGCTCTCCGATCGCTCCACCGACAACTATTGCGAAGTATCCGCAATCCATAACGAGCGCGGCTATTCCAAGATCCGCTCGGCGCTCGCCCACAGTTACGACGTCGGCGCCAGACAGCCCGATATCCAAGTTATCGATGTCGACCTGCTTGGTGATCGGCAGCTTCGGCTGCAGCACAATGTAAAGAACGGCATCCTACTGGAAGAAGGCACACGCGATGCCACGCTGAGCCACATTCGCCGCCTCTGGGGCTACGACGTAAGCCTGAGCGGCGTCGATGCTGAAACCGGCGCGGTTCTCTACGAGTGCTCGACAGCTCAGATCTGAAGCCGGATTGGTCCCCCTGAGGCCCGTTGGCACGACATCGCCGCTCTCGGAATCAGCGAATGCGTTTGCCTTGCCACAGCCCGGATTATGCCTTGGTGGACGTTGCGGCATCTGCACGACGCCGAAATGTCAATGCTTGTCCTCTTCCGCATGTCTGCGCCTGATGCTTCGCACCACGAGCCACATACCAGCAACGACGATCGGGACAGACAGGCCGGTCAGCGTCTCGGGCGACACTTCGAGGCCGACATTGTGCGCGCCTTTTGCCACGTAGCCGAAGAGCCCGACGACATAATAGGAGATTGCCGCCACCGACAGGCCTTCGACCGTCTGCTGCAGGCGCAGCTGCAGCTGTGCCCGACGATCCATCGAGTTCAGCACCGTCGTATTGATACGCTCGAGTTCGACGTCGATCCAGCTTCGCAACAGCGCGGTGGCCCGGGCCAGTTTGCGCGAAAGATTCGCCTGACGCTCCTCGACCGACTGACAGGTGCGCATGGCCGGTGCCAGTCGCCGTTCCAGGAAAGAACCGAGCGTCTCGCTGCCAGGTATCGCGGTTTCGGCGAGCGCGCGAATGCGCTCCTGGACGATCTCGTAGTAGGCACGGCTGGCTCCGAACCGGTAGAGGCTGAGCGCCGCATTCGCCTCCAGCTCCGCCGCAAGGCGCGTAATCTCGGACAGCATCTGATCCGCCTCGTCGCGGGCGTGCAACTTCATCCGCTGTGTAATCGCGGTCAGGCCGGATTCGATCTGACGTATTTCGGGCGAGAGCGACTGCGCAAGCGGCAGGCCCATCATTGCGAGCGTGCGATAGGTCTCGATATCGAGAAGGCGCTGGACCAGCGCGCCGCGCGCACTGTCGGACATGCCGCGATCGATCACCAAAAACTTCGTCAATCCGTCACCGTCTTGGCGGAAATCGGTCAGGATCGTTGCCTGGCCGTTTCTCAGCTCGCTTCGGCACAGGCTGGTCGGATCGAAGACGGCAATCTCCTGCGCTGTATCCGATGTATCGGGCCGGATCTCCAGACGGATCCCTGATATGAAGGGCCCCGGCGGCGAAAAACTGTCTCCGAAGGGATGAACGGCTATCGGCGCGCCAAACCTGTCAGGCGATGGACAGTCCCAAAAGTATGTTGAGAACTCGGTGTGCCGCTCCCAGCGCAGCGTTCCCTGCCCCCAACTTATCGCATGATGGCTGGTTTCGCGGGCAGGCGGTGCAACGCCGCTGGAGCGGGATAGGTCGGCGAGCATCTCATGGTCGTTATCCCCGGCGCTTTCCGTCAAAAAAGCGAGCTGGAATATGACGCGTGGCGCCTGAACAAGCGCATAAGGCCGGGCATGAATCTCACCCAAAGCGCGTCCTCGAAGATCCGCAGGCGGAAAGCCAAAGCTTCCTTGCGTCATCCATGCATTCCTTTCGGTGGCGGGTTTTCCGGTCATCGATACTGGTGCCGCGGGCAGGTTGAGATGAAGAGGGAACTGAACAGGCTGGATTGGTCGCTTGCGATCAGCGTCAACACCTTCGTACGCCCCTCGCCAACTCGCAAGGAGATTTCTGATATCCATGATGATGTCCCCACATCGCCCCTCAGGCGAGGGCATGCAAGCATCTCGTCATATGCCTGTCCAGCGCGATCGGTTCGCGCGACCGTTTGCCACAGGCAAAGCATCAAAGAAGCAACTCATCTGCAGTGAGATTTAACGAACGAGGATTGCCTGGAAGTCGTTGACGTTTGGTATCCGTGGGTCCGGGTTTGACGGCATCCGAGAACGCATCGAAGGCCGTCCTGGCGTCGTTTCGATCAAGATAATCCGCGGCATCATCCGCAACTGTCACAACCGCGCTATGGTTTGTCCATCTCGCCGAGCGAGAGCATCAATCGGTTCGCCCAGTTGAAGAAGGCTGCGCCGTGTATTGCATCCGCGATCTCGAGATCGTCTAGCCCTCTTCCGAAGCTCTGCAAGCTCTCGCCGAAAGCCGACGACGTCGCTGTCAGTGCCACGGATGCCTTCACGACCGCGTTCCACCGACGATCAAGATCGGCTTCGATGCCTTCGTCGAGACGATCACCGCGGGCGCTTCACGAGATGCTTAGCGGAACCTCGCAGACGGTGTTTCATGGAACGACGAAAACTGCGATAGGGTGCTCGGCAACTCGTCCAACTACTCCGGCAGACCCGCGAGTCGCAGACCTTCGATGTATTTGGCCATGAGTGTCTTATCGAGATAGGGAGCACGGGAGCTGTACCGTTTTATCGAGAAGTCAGGATTGACCTTCAGGAGTTCGCTGGCGGCATGGCGCGCTTCCTCCAGCCTCCCCAGTTGGGCATAGGTCGCTGCAAGCAGGCGGTAGGCAGGTCCAGGCTCGGCCATTTTCTCCAGAAGGGATAGCGCCTCCGAGTATTTCCCCGAAAGAAATTTGGCTGCGGCGATATCCCAAAGGTACCAGTCGGGGCGGCTCGGATTGAGCCGAACGGCGAGTTCCCCCATCCTGATGGCATCTTCCAAGCGTCCAAGGTAACCAAGAGCATCACAATATTCCGCGAGGAGGTCACAGTTGTTGGGTGCTAGTTCTCGAGCACGCTCATAGCAGGCTACGGCTCGTTCAGCTTCCCCCCTCCAAAGATGGACAACGCCAAGAGCCCAATGAGTATCCGCATCGATAGGATTAAGTTTCAGGGCCTTGCTTAGCAGGGCCGACGCGGTCGCAAGGGCGGTGTCGATTTCGACGATTTCGTTCCATTTCAGCTTTCTTAGCTCGATCCAGGCCAACCCAATGTATGGCCGTGAGTACTCCGGATCATCTTCGATTGCGGCAAGATACATCGCCTTCGCAAGTCGGACCTCATCCGGGTTCGAGCCCTGATGAAGATGCCTGCCTCGCAGGTAAAGATCATACGCCTTCAGCGACGTCGCGGGCTTGCTCAAGACACGCTGCCGCTCTGCCTCTTCGATCTTGACGCTCAGAGCAGCCGGTATGGAACAGGATAACTCGTCTTGGATGTGAAAGATGTCGACAAGGTCGAAGTCGTATTTCTCCGCCCAGATTTGCTCTCCGGCAACATTGGTCAAGTTGGCGTTCACTCTGACACGATTACCAAGCCATCTCACACTGCCGTCCAGCATGTAGTACGGCATCGGCTCGACGTGCGCCGGTTCTGAGGGCGGTCGTTGAACGACGACCGTCAACCTGGAGAACCGTGCCAAACCGGCAACGACATCTTCTGTTATTCCAGCCGCGAAATATTCCTGGTCCGGATCGCCACTCAAATTGGAGAAGTTCGAAACGTACAGCAGTGTTCTATTCGGCGAAAACTCCCGCCCACGGTATGTACCGATTGACTGCACTCTCGGCTCAAATGTCGACGTGCGCTCGGGACTCGACGCTTCTCCACTCTCGTCGACAATGATGTTGAAGATGCGAATTGGCCGCTCAATGTTCTTCAGCGCGTGCTCGCCTGCATCTTCGAAGCGAATGCCCAGGCGCTTGCCCAAAGTGTCACGCACCGATGCGGATATCGCTATGCCCCCCGGTCTGGCGATGTTTTCGATGCGTGCTGCCACATTGACGCCATCGCCATAGACATCGTCGTCCTCAAAGATGAGGTCGCCGATGTTTATCCCGATCCGAAATTCTATCCTTCGATCAGCGTGGACCTGCGCATTGCGTTTTCGCATCTCCAATTGTATCTCGAACGCGCATAGAACCGCCTCTTCAGCAGTCTGAAACTCGGTCAGCATCCCATCGCCAACAAGCTTGATTGTACGGCCCTGATACGATGCGATTTTCACGTCCCAAAGTTCGTGCCGGTGCAACTTTAGAGCCGAAAGTGTGCCCTTCTCGTCGATCCCCATCAGTCGACTGTAGCCGACCACGTCAGAGGCCATGATGACAGAAAGCCTTTGCTTCATTGTCGCCCCACCACCCATCAAGCCCTCAACGGCTATTTAGACTAGCATATATGCAACCATGAGACACTTCCCGTCGCGCCCGCTAAAAAGGTCGACTGAGCCGTGTTTCGCTCGCACCTAGACAGCAAGTCTTGGACCAGCAACAACTATGCGCCAAAAGCCGCCGTTCCACGTCCCGCGCTATTTGTCGGCGGGGTGACTTCCGAAGCGAGGCGTATAAATTGGCAACCTTTAAGATGAATGGAGGATGTGCTGATGCCCCGCTTTCTTGCCGTTTACACCATGAAGCCCGAGGACCTGGCGTCCTTTCGAAACCTGCCCAAAGCCGAGCAGGATGCAGTCGACGCCGTCGGCATAAAAGAGTGGTCGGCGTGGGAAGAAAGAAACGCTTCGTCCATCCTTGATCCTGGCGGAATGGTGGGCAAGACGACACGCATGACCAAGGCGGGCGTCAGCAGTGCGGTGAATTCGTTCTGCGGCTACTTGGTGGTCGAAGCGGAGAGCGCTGATGCCGCTGCACGACTGTTCGAAGACCACCCGCATATCACCGTTTTTCCGGGCGACGGGGTGGATATAATGCCTTTTTTGACGTGAGCTCTTTGCGCGGGCATCACCACGGCCGATGATCTCACCTCAGCGACGAGGGAGTCCGCATGGGGCCGGAAGGCGACAACAGCCTTGTCCGCCAGAGCGCTACAAGCGGTCATCGTTCACAATACTGTAGTTACGGTGCCTGACCAAAGAGGAAGTAGGTCCGGTCGTCGAACCTTATCTTGATGATGGCAGCGGAAGGCCCACTAGCACAGTCTTCTTGGGAAAAATTGTGAGGCACGGCATCAGAAATTGCCGCCGGCAGCTTTCGATTGCCAAAGAAATCCAGTTTTTGTGATCGCTTGATCCGTTCCATTTCGATGCCTTGCTTTCTGACGAAAACAAAGGCGAAGTGTCCCTCATCGGAGGAATACTCGACCTTCGCGAGATGAACATTTACCCTTGCGGCGAGGTCGCCGCTTATGTCCAGTCGATCCTGATATGGGCGGAGAATACATACCGCCTCGAAATCTGGTGCCGTCAAGGTGCCCATTTTTCGAATGCTGCCCATGGGAGTACCTAGCAGCGGCTCATGCAAAGAGGTCGTGTACAACGGACTTGCTAAGCACACGGGCGGTGCGGCGAAGAGGGCTGCTAAAAGAAGAATACGTCTCAACAAGATCACATGCAGCATCCCTTGCAAAGTCCTTCTTTCCCTACTGAAGCGCGGTCAAGGATACTCGCGCTTGCACATCGCTACTAACGAAGGCACCGCCTCGGGCTTTGAAATGGCCATTTCCTCAATGATATCGGCAAAGTTTTGGGTGGCCTTGTGGGCTTGCTCCCTTGTGCCGCCTACTGCCAGAACATTTGCAACGCCCTGTTCATATAAGACCTTGAACTTGGCCATGTATCGATCGGAATTTGCTTCGTCCCCAGTGTCCTTACTAGCCCTTGCCAAGGCTCTGTAAAACACTGCGCATGCCATCGGCCTATCATCATAGGCCGATTGCCGCTTCGGCTCCGCCATAGCGGAAAGCGAAATCAAGTAGATTCCCACTGTTGATGCCAGAAGTGTAATCGCCCTCAAGACCGTTCCCTTTAGCTAGCAGTCTTGTTTATGATCGCTCTTTGGTTGCGATGCCTATCACGGCGCAATTTCCAAACGGTAAGGCAAATCACTACAAATTTCGATGTCTGCAAAGGGCCGAAGGCAGACGAT